>JAUVKM010000085.1 GCA_030596265.1 Candidatus Cloacimonadota bacterium | reverse complement strand
ACTCAAATGCCAAAAATACCATAAAAGACCAATTAGCGAATATTTGATCAACGGTTTCATTTCCCATAATTCATCTTCAAGATAACCACGCCAACCGATCTCCTCAGCAAAACAATAGACAAGTGTTGCTACTGCTCCGATTAGTCCAAAATAATGATTATTAATACCTTTTGAATTCGTAACACCAATAATTAACATCAAAATAATTGGGATAAGACTCATTAAAATACTTAGTTTTTTTGATGTGCCCCAAATTGACATATTGGTTTTACGTTTTTTCTTTAACAGGTTAATTGAAATAATAGCTCCGATTATTACACCTATTGCTCCTAATGGACTAAATAATATCAAAGTAAAAGCAGGGAGCTTATCTAATACTGAATCCCAACCCAATAAATCAAATCTAAATATATTAGATAATGATATAGCTATTATATAGAAAATAATAATTCTTAATATTCGTGAATTTTTCATTTATCTCCTTTCTATATTGCCCATAATGTTTTGCAGCTGCCACGCTCTTTCACTTTCTATTCTTGCTTGGCTGTGGAGCTGTGTGTTAGTGGCATCTTTTTCATTTCAACAGCAGACATTTTTTTACTATTTCAGTTTCGTTATTTATATTTAATTTATAGAAATATATTCCTGAACTTACAGGATTTTCTGATTCATCATTACCCTTCCAGATAATTGAATGTTTACCTTTTGTAAACTCATTATGAGCCAATGTTTTAACTTTTTGTCCTTTGATATTGAATATTGATAATTCAACATTAGAAACATTTTGGATTGAAAAATCAATTGTTGTGGATGGATTAAAAGGATTGGGATAATTAGATAAATAAAAATCGATATTGGGGTATTGATGATTACTAATACTAATTTGTTGTTCATAATAGAAACAACCCATATCTGTTATTGTTCCATCAGGATCAAATGGTGAGTTTGGATCTCCAGCATCAATACATGGTGAGTCGGGTTGTAAATGATAATCTCCATAGAAGGGATCCATAAAAAGTGGATCTACATTGATTTCTCCAGTTCCTGGTTGAGGTAAAAATGGTTGGGAATATAAATAAGCTCCAATCCAATATTCTTCTAAATAATTAAATGCAGTATTATTCCAAACATTATTGAAAGCAATATCAACCAGAGGAACAGGAGACTGCTCAGCACCGACTAAATATATTCCCAATGCAAAATTGGTAATAATATTATTCCGAACAATATGTGGTACAGTAGGTTTTAGAAGAAGACCAAAATTTTCATTGTTTCCAACTATCGTATTATTCAATAAAGTAATTGAGGAAAAATTATTATTATATATTCCATGTCTCAGATTATATGCAATCAGGTTGTAGGAAATATAACCTGTCGATGAATTAATCGCTATAGTTTTATACCCTGTATTATTAATGATCTTATTGTTATGGATGAACACATCTGAAGAACTGGATGCGGAAATTCCTCCATGGTTGTAGGTAATGATATCATCTTCAATAATTACCCTTGATTGAGAAGTAAATACACCACAAGCCCAAGGTGGATCATCACCACTGTTAGTTATAGTGAAATTACTGATACTTCCTGAAGCAACATTAAAAACAACAACATGCCCATTCTCGTCTCCATCAATTGTTGTTACATCTGCTCCAGAACCAATTACATGAATGTCATTTTTTTGAAATATTTCGATATTCTCATAATATGTTCCTGATGCAACTAATACTGTATCACCTTCAACTGCAATATCAATTCCAGCTTGAATTGTAGGTTGATCAGCTGGTATATTTATTATTGTTGCTGATAAATTCAAGATAACAATAAAACTTATGAAAATAATTATACTCTTCATTATCGCCTCCAAATTATTTAGTTGCCACTAACATATGCACGCTGCAAACCATCAAAAAGTTCGCATAACTAACCTATAGTTACTATAAAAGTTCATAATAACTCCAACTTTTTGGTTCGCAATAACTTCATGCTAATGTCTTACTTTTATTTATTGTTACGATATTAATCATCTATTAAATCCAATTTCGCAATTTTATAATCTATAATTTTAATCTTACTTAAGATTATTTCTAAAAATATTATGTCAATATTAAAAAACCGTGTTTAAGGCTGTAGCATCTTTTCCGGTTCATCTAATAATTCCTGGAATAATTTGAAGAATTTACCGATATGCACTCCGTCCATCAACGCATGATGGACTTGCACAGAAAAAGGAAGCATCAGTTTATCATTATCTTTGAAATATTTTCCCCAGGCAATTCGTGGAATGGAATCTACCGGATGCAGATGTATAGGGTGAGAAAGGCTGGTGAACGAAACCCAGGGAACACTGGTGATGTAAACAAGGTCATCTCTTCCGGGCTCATCCTCAATAATCGGTTCGGTTTTCACTTTTTCAGTTTCTTCTTGTGCATTCTGCAAAAAAGTGTGAAAATCGGTAGAATATGTTGATGTGCAAAAGCTGAATATATCATCATCTGCCATTACAGAAAATGAGGGATGAATTGTTTCATGTTCAATTATCTTACCATCACGGATGCGGTGACGGAACTCTTTAATTTGGTTTGCAGTTCTTAAAGATAGGTAAATCAGTGAAAAATAAAATGGTAATTTATTACTTTTTAGAAAATCATGTAATCGTGTAATTTCAACATTTGCACACAGGTTCATGTGTGGGTAGTCCAACTTCATGAAAAAATCGAAGTGTTTCTTTCTTTTATAATTGTTTAAATCTATAAATTTCATCTTTCTATTCCTTCTCAAAATGGAATTTTATTTTCATATTTTTCCTATTTATTTGTTCTACGATTTATGAAGGATAGATTCTGTCAAATTGAAATAATTGCATCGTTTCTTGAATATCTGTGAGTTTAATAAAAATGGTGGCAGGACCCAGACTTGAACTGGGGACACAAGGCTTTTCAGGCCTCTGCTCTACCAACTGAGCTATCCCGCCACGCAAAGTGGACTCAACAAAAATTCGGGTTTTTGTGTCAAATAAAAAATTCATCAAAAATTTTATTCTTGATCAGCATTTCTCTTTTTACCTTCACTATTCGTTATTCTGTGTTCGATATTGGATATTTATCTTTTTCTTCTAATATGTGTTACTGTTTTCTTTTGTTCGTTATTGCTTGCCTTGGCGTAGTCCCGAAGATCGGGACGAAGAGAGGTTCGTTGCAAATTGCTTATATTTATATCCTTGAAAATCAATATGAATTAATAAAATTGGAAATCTTCTGCAGCATTTTACTTTTCTCTACTTCACTCAAGAATGAAGCCTTAAATGAATTACCCGCAAGTTGTATTATTTCTTCTTTTGAAAGTTCAAGAGCTTTTTGGATCTTGAAGAAATTCTCATTTAAATAGCCACCAAAATAGGCGGGATCATCGGAATTAATTGTGACAAAAAGTCCTTTATCCAGCATCTCTCTGAGAGGATGCTTTGTAAGATCTTTCACTACTTGCAATTTAAGATTAGAAAGCGGACATACTGTTAATGCCATCTTCCGTTCGATGAGATCGTTTACCACATCTATATCTTCCAAACTTCTGTTGCCATGATCAATCCTATCTACATGCAATAATTCCAAAGCTTCTGTTACAAATTCAGGTGGACCTTCTTCACCGGCATGAGCAACAATTTTGTATCCAATTTCTTTTGCTTTTTGGAACACTCTGACAAATTTGGACGGTGGATTCCCAACCTCAGAGGAATCTAAACCTACAGCATCGATCCATTCTTTAAAAGGTGCAGCTTGCTCTAAAGTTTCAAATGCCTTTTTTTCCGGAAGATGCCTGAGGAATGACATGATAAGTTTTGAAGATATCCCAAGTTTAGTTTCTGCATCGGCTAAAGCATTATGAATTCCCTTGATCACAGTTTCAAATGAGATGCCGCGATCTGTATGGGTTTGTGGATCGAACATGACCTCTGTATGAAGGATATTCTGTTCTTTTGCTTTTGTTAGATACGCCCATGTCAAATCAAAAAAATCAACTTCATTTATCAGAACATTGCAACCTGCATAATAGATGTTTAAGAATTCCTGAAGGTTAGAAAAATTATAAGCTTTCTTTAATTCTTCAATATTGTTAAAATCAAGCTCAATACCATTTCTTTTGGCTATTTTAAACATAAGTTCTGGTTCAAAAGTGCCTTCAATATGTAAATGTAATTCCGCTTTTGGAATTCCAGTAATAAATTTTATCATACTATTTTTTTCCATGTTCATTATTATATTTTATCTGATGTTACTACGCAATTTTTATTCCTGATCTTTCCAAAATACATTGCTTTATCAGCTTCTTTAATGCTCTCATTAACATCATGAACTCGATCATAAACGCTAATGCCAATTGTTATTGTAACTTTTAAAATATGGTTTTTATAATTTATTGATTCATTTTTAATTCTTGATCTTAATCTCTCTGCGATTTTTTTTCCACCTTTCATATCAGTTTCTGGAAGTAGTAGTAGGAATTCTTCACCTCCCCAGCGACCCACAATATCTTGCTTTCTCATAAATGAAAGCATTAATGAAGAAATAGATGTTAGAACATGATCACCGGCATCATGACCATATGTATCATTTATTTTCTTAAAATTATCAATATCTCCCATTAAAATAGAAAATGGTTTCTCATTTCTTTCAAAACGATCAGTTTCATGTTTGATCTTCTGATACATATCACGTCTATTAGATAAACCTGTAAGCATATCTGTTTTGGCTAGTTCTTCCATTTTAGTATAAGCTTCAATAAGCTTTACATTCTGTTCTTCAATAGTCTTATTTGAACTTGCTTTTTGTCTAAATTGGAAATAAAAGAAAAATCCCAATACTGCCACGGCTATAAGAACAATTACAAGAATAACCATGAACATCTCATTTTCTTTGGATTGATAATCAGTAATGGAAGCGTTTGTTTTAAGAAGTTCAATCTCTTTCTTTTTTTTTCCTGTTTCATAGCGTATTTGCAATTCTGCCACAGCTTTTTGGGTTTGTATGGTAACTAGGTCATCTTTTATCTGAGCATAAAGTTTCATTGCTGTATAAGCTTTTAGATAATTTCGCTTATTTTTATATATCTCTGCAAGAATTTTATAACAGGAGATCATAATCTGCTTATTATCATAATTTTGAGCATAAGCTAGAGCTTTTTCTAAATTATAGGAAGCTCTCTTTTCATCATTTTTTTCATAATAGATAATTCCGATGTGGAAGTATGATGATGCAATTCCATTCCCGTCATTCAGCTTTTTCATCATATTTAAAGATGAATTGTAATTCTTAAGAGCTTTTGCAGTTGATCTAAGTCCTTGATATGAAATTCCGATATTATTATAAGTTGTTGCGATCCCGAAATTATCTTTTAATTCTTTTTTGATAGTTAATGATCTATTATAGAATTTTAGTGCATTTTCAAAATGTTCTTTTGATAGATAAATGTTTCCAATATTATTAAGAGTTATTGCAAGGCTTTTTTTGTCATTGATTTCATAACTTATGTTGAGTGCTCTTTGATAATATTCTAAAGCTTGATCAAATTTATCTATATTTTTTAAAACATTACCAATATTATTTAAGGAGCTTATTATACCTTCTTTCTCGTCTAATTCTTCTTCTAATTCCAAAGAGAGCAGATGATATTCCATTGCTTTATTAAAAATACTTAATTTGTTATAGATATTACCAATATTATTATAGCATCTACCCATGTTGGTTTTATCATCATTGTCAGTATATATTTCTAAGGCTTGTTGCAGGAATTCAAGAGCATTTGAATATTGATTCAAATTATAATAGCCTAGTCCACGATTAAAGTAATATTCAGCGTTATTTGCTTCTGGAAGAAAATTTACTTTTTCATCTACCGGTTTCTCAGCAAAAACATTTGTAGTTAGAATAACTGAGATTATTAGAAATCCTATAATTTTTTTCATTTATTAGGGTTATAAATTTATATTCATTATTTACTAAATTCTATTTCCTTATCAGGCTTAAGATCACAATAATAATAATTTCAATATGATCATTGCCTTAATTAATGTCTTATTTCTTCTCTACTTCTGAAAGTTTCTTTATTAACTTATCTTTTTCTTCTTCAATTATTCGTCTCAGCTTTTCTTGTCTTCCTATCTCTATGGATGCAGCAAGAAGAATTGTGATCCAGGCAAGCAAGATTGCCCAAAATACAATCCCGCTATCATTATAAAAGTAAACTCCAAATAATAAAACTATTGAAATCGCTCCCAAGATTGTAAGTAAAATAGAAATTGTGTACCATGGTAATAATTTCTTTTTTTTCATCTATTCCTCCAATTTTTTAAAACTAATTAATACAAATTTAATTATTTAATATATAAGTGTCAAATTGTATATATTTTATAAAATTCAGATTAATATCTTAATTTTGAAAAATTGCCAAATTATAAAAATAAAATATTAAGTTTATTTAGATCAATATTGGCAAAGTTCTCGACAACAATATTTGCTAATGAAAGATTTTGCTTTCCTGAATTTTTGTTAGAAAATCCTATGCATTTCATTCCGGCTCTTGCAGCGGCTTTTACACCATTGGTAGAATCTTCTATTACTATACATTTTTTAGGATCGACGTTTAACCTGGTTGCAGCTTCCAAAAAAATATCTGGTTCCGGTTTGCCTTGTAAAACTTCTTCAGAGCTAATCACAACATCAAATTCTTGTATTATTCCCAACTTAGATAAGATCACATTGATTATCTTTTTTGATGTAGATGAGGCTACTGCTGTTTTAATACCCTTTTCTTTTATACAAGTAAGAAAGGAAATGAAATCATCTGTAGCTTGAAGAGAATTTAAGTTATTAAAAGTGTTGTAAATAAGTTCATTATTCATTATTATAAGTTGCTTAATTGTGAATGGTAAATTATGTTTGGAGCACAATTTCTCCCACATGAGCTGCATTCCTGCACCTATAAAGGTGTCATATTCCTGTTTGGATACAGTAAATCCGAGATCATTGAATAATTGTTCCTGAATTTTGAAATAAAGTGGTTCGCTATCTATTATCACACCGTCCATATCAAATATAACAGCTTCAATTTTGTTCATATTCTTCAAGACTTCTATTTCAATAATAGCATTCGTTTAACTGATTCTTGATTACCAGCTTTGATTTTATAAAGATAAATCCCTGAGCTTACAGGTTTATTATTAGAATCTAAACCAGACCAGATTATTGAATGCTGACCTTTTTGCATTTTTTCGTTGATCAATGTTTTAACTTTTTGACCCTTAACATTATAGATTGACAATTCTACATCACCATCTTCCGGTAAGGAGAAGCTGATTGTTGTAGTCGGGTTAAATGGATTTGGATAGTTCATCAAATTAGAAATTTGGGATGAGGAATTAGGAATTGTATTTTCTTCAACATCAACTATTTCAAGCATAGGAATTAGTACCTGTGTAAACTGACCGTCAATTACTTCGATCTGATATTCAATTACATCTTCGTAAAAAACTCGTTCTGCATAAATATCGTAAAAACCAGCAGGAAGATTGTATTCAAAATTACCGATGCTGTCTGTAAAAGTAAATTCACCAGGTTGGTTGTTGATCTTTAAAAGTACATAATCTACAGGATCTCCGGTTACCGGATTGTAGGTGTAACCCTCGATACCACCAAAAGCTGGTGCACCAAACTCGTAAGGACCAATATCGATGATTGCGCTTCCGTTATTGTCTCCATCCCAGACTCTATGATTATAATCCAGATCGAAAGGATAATAATAACCAAGTGTATCAAATCCAACATCTATTGCCAGGCTGCCTTCTATGAGATGAAAATCACCATTCTCAATATCCTCAAAAAGTGTTTGTGCCTGCAACGAATCCACCCAGATATTGCCGCCACCATTTATCAGAGGTGGATCAAGTGGAAAATCAATTATGCAGTTGTGGAAGATGGGATTGCCAGATACACCATTATTCGAAATCTCCTCATTTGAAATAAATATGCAATTATTAAAGAAATTTGAGAAAGCA
>JAUVKM010000048.1 GCA_030596265.1 Candidatus Cloacimonadota bacterium | reverse complement strand
ATATTTTTTAATTTAGTGCGTACAAAAGCTGCACCTTTACCCGGTTTTACATGTTGAAATTCAACGATCTCATACAGGCCATGTTTAAATCTTATTATCAACCCATTTCTGATATCCGATGTTCCTATCATACTCTCTCCCAAACCATTTTCGCAATCAATCACATTATTATAATCTAACTATATGCAATCGAGAAAGTTAAAAAAAAATATCGGGTAATTATGGCAAGGAAAATTTATATAGAATAACTTATAGAATGAATTAAGTAGTTTGTTATAGAAATATTGAACCACGAATTTACACAAATCTTAACAGATTGAAATTTGTAATATGATATAAGAAAAATTATAACACTTTTTCTGAGCTTGTATCAAGTTATGTTTTTAATATCATGAAATAAAGCAAAACCGACTTTATCTTTTAACTATACGGTTAATATTCTACTGTATAGCTAAAAAAACGAAAATTTTTATTTTTTTTGCGATTTCTTTCTGTGCCATAACGGCATGTAAATAAACAAATTAGGGTAATTATGCATTGCCCGAATGTAAAATACAAATATTTTTTTTAGTGGCTTCGTCACAATTTGAAGATTTCCGACATATATATTTAAAGGGACAAATATATCCCAAAAGGAATGAATATTGATAGTAGAAAAAATGAAAATTATTTATAAACTTAACTCACCGGATAGATACAAAACATTATCTTGTTATCCTGAGCTTGTGTCATCCTGAGCGGAGTCGAAGGACGAAGGACGAAAAACTCAAAATGATTGAAAATACAATTTTACTCTTTACAGAAAAAAACAACTCAGCAGTTTTAGGAAGTAGAATATATAAATCTAATAACATATTCTACATTGGAAAGAATAAGTTCATTCAGACAATTCCTCTTTGAGCGATTGGAGAGGATGAAAAAGTAGGGTCAATTCTCCGAATTGACCGATAAGCAAATGAAGTTGAAAAAAAGAATGAATCTTATGGAGGAAAAATGAAAAAGATAATTCTAATAACAATGTTGTTATTAACATCAATGTTAATTGCAACTACATACACAGTGAAACAAAATGGTACTGGAGATTTTACTACGATTCAAGCTGCTATAGATTTTGTTGTAGATGATGATGAAATAATAGTTTATGAAGGAACTTATAATGAACAAATATATTTTCTTGGTAAAAATATCTTAGTTGCAAGTAGATATCATACTACTGGTAATGAACAGTACATTGATAATACAGTAATTTCATACCAGAGTAATCCCTTCTTAGGTGTTGTTAATTTTTCTAATGGTGAGATTTATACTGAATTGAAGGGTTTCACAATTCAGGATGGTTACATCGGAGTGAATTTTAGTAATTGTGATTTTCCTAAAATCAAAAATTGTATAATTACGGAAAATACAAAAGGGATATTTATTCGTTTAGCAGGAGGTCCAACATTCCCTAATCCTAATATTATTGATAACAAAATTATTAATAATGAGGATGTTGGAGTATTCTGTGCTGATGATACTTATCCGAATATAGTAGGTAATCTAATAGAGAGCAATAATGTTGGTATTTATTCTTGTGGCGTGGAAATAAATGAAGAAGTAAGATTTTGTTTTCCGACCATAAACGGCAATAAATTTGAAAATAACACCACAGGTACAGGTATTACGTTTGAGAGAACAGTCGCCGAAATAAATGGGAATCTGTTTGTAAATCAACAATATGTTTTTTCAATGATTGGTGCCGCTAATCTCGTATCTTTCAACAATTGTACGATCTACGATAATTATCAACTAATGATAGGTGCGCTCATAGAAATACCTGTTACGAATTCGATCATTAGAGATTTAACTATACTTCCTATTCCGCAGAACTTTCAAATTAATTACTCAAATATTGAAGGAGGATACACTGGTATAGGCAATATTGATGAAGACCCTTTTTTTGAAGATCCAGCAAATAATGATTTCTCTCTAAAATGGACAGAAACCCAAAAATCTCCTTGTATAGATACCGGTGATCCGAATAGCCCTCTAGATCCTGACGGTTCTCGCGTAGATATGGGTGCATATTATAAAGATCATGATATAAAAACCTATGAATTTGAAGGGATAAATGGTGTACACGATGGTTGGACCTGGCTTTCCTTTGATATTCTGGATATTTACAATGTAGGACAAACAAATATTGTAGATGAGTTATGGACTCCTATACAATGGAGTACAGAAATTGGAAAACATGAAGATTTGAATTTTATATTTCTAAATCCAAATTGGACAAATGGAGTGCATCAAGTAATCAGTCCGGAAGGTTTTAAGGTAAAGATGGAATCGGAATCGGATCAGATAGAAGTTTCCGGTTTCCGATGCCCTGCAAATACAACCTTTACCTTATATGCTCAACTCGGTGGTGACTGGATCGGTTATTTTATAGAAAAGCCACAACATGTTTATGATGCCTTCGACGGTTATCTTGATAACATCTATATGATCAAGCATCAAGACTGGAGTATTAAGAGTGGTAGTGGTGTTGGAGGTTGGCCGGATGTGCCTTACACGCTTGTACCCGGAGATATGGTTATTGTTTGGTGCGATAATGATATACCTCTGTTCAGTTGGATAGATCAGGAAGAATCGGAAAAATATACTGTACCTAAAGTCCAGGATTTCGTCTATACGGAAGAAGCTGATTACATTCCTATCTATATTGATATTGATCCTACGAATTTGCCGAATGAAATTGGTGTAATGTTGGATGGTGAATGTAAAGGAGCTACTGTAGTAACAGATACTCTGGCAGATATTTGTGCTTATGTTACGGAAGCCCAAGGTGGAAATCTGGAATTTGAATTTTGTTACGACAATAGAGGAACGAACGTAAGAGTCAAAGAATATACAGTTTATGAACCTACTACAGATTTTCGTGAAACAACGAAAATTGATCTGAAAGACAAGCAAGAATATTATTATGTTTCTTTCCGTCCACCTTTAGGTAATAATTCTGTTGATCCGCCTGTTAATCTTTCAGCTTCGAACTATCCGAATCCTTTTAATCCAACCACGACAATTTCTTACGATCTTCCTTCTGACGGGAAAATTGAGCTTTCCATTTATAACATTCGTGGTCAGCAGGTAAAGACCTTGATCAAAGGAGAGCAGATTGCAGGATCATATGAAGTAGTCTGGAATGGTAAAGACAATAATGAAAAGAGTGTATCATCAGGTTTATACTTCTACAAATTATCAACTAAAGATGAAACAATAATGAAGAAAATACTGATGTTGAAATAGCCCTCACCCTAACCCTCTCCTGTTCCCATGTCACAGGCGAGGGAACATAAGATGCTGTTGTGAGAACTTATAAACCTTGCGAAGGTTGTGAAACTTTCTCTAACTCTCGACCTTCGCAAGGATATTGATCTTTAAATAAATGAAATAGTTGTCATTCCCGTGAAAGCGGGAATCTAAGATCCCCAGTCAAGCTGAGGATGCCAATGTAGGATCAATTCTCCGAGGTGATCAATAACCTCGTATGCATCCGGCAGTTGCCGGATTGCATACGCAACCCAAGTTCACAAGTTCAACTTGTGAACGAGGAAAAAAATATAATCATCCAAAAAGCCCCTCTCTTGGGTTGAAGAGAGGGGTTGGGGGTGAGTTTGAGGTATTTATGAAATCTAAACTATTATTAGTATTCGTGCTAATTTGTCTAAATTCGTTGCTAAATTCCATTACCTGGCACATTAAACAAGACGGCACAGGCAACTTCACAACCATACAGGAAGGCATAGATGCTTCTGCAGACTCCGATACTGTTCTCGTTTATCCTGATACATATTTAGAAAATATCAATTACAACGGTAAAAACATTACCGTAGCCAGTCTTGAATTAACTACTGGAGATGAGCAGTACATATATTCAACAATCATCGATGGACAACGCTTATCAAGTTGTGTGAGTATCATCTCACAGGAAACCGACACATGTTTGCGTGGTTTGACCATTACCAACGGACAGGGAGTAGATGATGATCCACTCTTCGGTGGTGGTATAAGCATATTCGCTGATTATCAAGAATTCGTACAATGTGATATAATTAATTGTCTTATAACTAATAATTTTAGCTTTGTTGGTGGAGGTTTGTCAATAATCAATGGATTAGTTTATTTATCGGGAAATTCTATACATCATAATAATGCACATAGAGTAGGAGGTGGCATTGGTATAAGTGGTTACCAAGTTGAATTTGATCCAGCTAATAGATGCAGTATATATAACAATATTGCAGCAACAGGAATTGAAATATTTATACATCATATAAATGAACAAACAGTAATTCTTGATACATTCACTGTTGCAGAACCGACAAGATATTTTGCCCAAAGTTACCCTGGCTCATATAATTATACTTATAATTTTGACATTCTTAATCATACTTTAGTGCCTATAGATCATGATCTATACGTTTCTCCTGAAGGTAATGATGAGAATTCCGGATTAATTGCAGATGAACCATTGAAAACAATTAATCTCGCTGTTAGAAATATAGCCTCAAATAGTGACGATCCTCATACTATATATCTTGCAGCAGGTACTTATAGCAAAAGCTTGAATCAACAGCAATTCGCTTTTGGTTGCAAAGAGTATGTGAATATTATTGGTGAAGATATGAACACAACTATCATCGACGGAGAAATGGGTGGTTATCCTTTTTTTTATACTGGACCGGATTATGATAATTCAACTATAAAAAATATGACCTTTCAAAATGGAAGTACTGCTAATATCTTTATTTCAACAGCTCATAGTAATTTAATTCGGTTTGAAAATATTATAATTCAAGATTGTATATCAACTGATTCAGGTGCTGCCATATGTAGCATTACATCAGGAGGGAATATTCAATTAAAAAATGTTAGAATAGATAATATTGAAGTGCAAAATCTATCAAGTGGGCAGTTTAACGAGACTACTTTCTTTAAAGCAGAAGATTGTACTTTTTCAAATAACACATCTATAGGTTATTCAGTAAATTCAGCCGGTTTATATGCTATGAGTAGTGGAGATATCATCATTGAAAATTGTGAATTTATCAATAACAATGCAACTTCTACTTTATTGGAGGGATATGCCAGTGCACTATTGATAAATGATTATAATTATGTTCAGGGAGATGTTCGGATAAATAATTGTTTATTTTATGATAATTCAAATACATTTGGTAAAAGTACTATTTATGCCCAAGTTTTAGATGATCATACGCTTACTTTTACTAATAATACAATGATAAACAATGAATCTCCTTACGGTATCGAATTTCAGGGAAACATAAATTGTAGAAATAATATTTTAAGAAATATCGGTGATTATGAGATAGCTCTTTTTGATAAATCAGGACAAGGGATTATAAGTGAGATAGATATTTCTAATTGCAATATTTTGGGTGGAGAAAGCGCAATTTTTAATGAGAATGGTGTAAACATTGTCAATTGGCTGGAAGGTAACATAGATGAAGATCCTCTTTTCTTTTTATCCGGTGATGATCCATATCAGTTAACTTTAGGTTCTCCCTGCGTAGATACCGGCACACCTGATACCACCGGTTTATTCTTACCTCCGTGGGATTTACTTCATAATTACCGTGTTTGGGATGGGGATGGAGACGGAATAGCAATCATTGATATGGGTTGTTATGAGTTTGACGCACCATCTTATGTAAATGCTACCGAAAACCAAATACCCAACACCCAATACCTTCTAACTAACTATCCCAACCCTTTTAACCCGGAGACCAAAATAGTTTTTAATCTACCAGAATCGGGACAAGTAAAATTGGAGATTTATAACATTAAAGGACAGAAGGTTAAAACACTACTAGATTGCTATATGAGTCCCGGCAGAAGCGAAATGCTTTGGAACAGCAAAGATGATAATGGTAAAAGAGTTTCCAGTGGAGTTTATTTCTACCTTTTGCAAACACCAACTAAGCATCTAACAAAGAAGATGCTCTTATTAAAATAATTTCGTATTTTATAAGATATATGTTGTTGAAGTGATCTTCCGTTTAGTCTCCCTTTGTAAGGGAGAATTAAAGAGGGTTTTTTAACGATGAGATTCTTCCTGAGAACAACGTAGAAGTAACGTCAGAAAGACAAAAAGTATCATTACAATGCTCTTGCAATTGTTAAAACATAAACCTTATTTACTTGTTTTTCCTTTAATGCCATGGCAATAGAATTAGCTGTAGCACCGGTTGTAAATACATCATCTACTAACAGTATATTTTTTCCCTTGATATCATATTTAGTACTAACTGCAAAAGCAAATGATACATTTTTCTTTCTTTGATTTTTATTCAATTTAGTTTGAGTTTCTGTAAATTTCTTTCTCTTAATTAGTTTAGGAAGATGCTTCCAATTCAAATTTTTAGAAATCTCACAGGCAAGATATTCTGCTTGATTAAATCCGCGGGAGCGCTTTTTTACTTTATGAAGTGGAACTGGAACAATATAATCAATATGATCAAATGGCTGAAATCGTTCAATATATTCTTGCGATAGTTTTCCAAGGAATTTCGAGATTCGTGTCATTTCGTTATATTTGAATTCATGTATCATATTTTGCACGACTTTATTAAACATGAAAACCGAACGAGCTTTATCAAATTGAAATTCATTGGTCCGACAAACCTTACATTCTCTTGTGGTTTTTGGTGCACCACAAATGATACAGATATTCTCTAAAAACTTAAGTGAATTATTACAATTTGAACAGATAAATTGTTCATTTTCTAAAAGACGTTCGTCGCAACTCAAACATGTTTTTGGAAAAAAAAGTCCAATAAATGTTTGCAGAATATTCATATTATTCCAGTACCCCATCTGTCTCGTTTTCGACTTTACTTTTCTTCTTAGGTTTTACGGCAAATCCTAGTTGAACCAGGTAAGGTTCATCCGTTTCCCAGGTCATTAATGCCCATGAATATAATGTCCGCAATTTCTTAGAATCTTCTTTGAAAATCTCAACTTGTTTTTCAACTGCTTCCGAAGAAGTTGATCTGTCATTTGAATGGGCTTTCTCAAATGTTGTTTTCGATTTTTTAAATAATGATTCAAGTTTTAAAATAAAATCTTCCGGGATAAGATCGGGTTCATTCTGCTCTTTTTGTTTGGTAAATGCCTTTAGCATTTTCTTAATTGTATAAATTTTTTCCTGTCTGTTTCTGGGAAATTTTGTGTCGATCCCATATTGATGTAATATCTTTTTATTTTCAATATATTTGTTATAGATTAAACGTTTACAACGTAGATAATACTTGAAAGTTATTTCATCAATTTCTTTTAGTTCCAGAAAAATATTGTTAGATTTATTCTTTTTTTCTTCAACTTTTTTTTGGATATTTTGCCATCGACCCGGAGCTGTCATTCCCCAATCAAGTAACTCTTTTGAAAGTGATAAATGTCCCGACCAATCGAGTATATAATTTTTTATTATCTTCAGTCTTTCAGTACGAAGTGAGTAGGTGTCATTTGTAAAATAATTATCTTTGAATATCGGCATGGTCTCTCCTTAATTCACTACATTATCCTTATGATACAATCTATTTAATCTTTGAGTACATCTACGTGTCTTTTATAAGGATGGGTGTGTACATGTCAAGGATAATATAATTGGTACGTGAATATGAATGAGGGTATTTAGCCTAGATATAAGAAGTTGAAGAATTTTAGATTGTTATTATAATTTGAAAATGAAATATTATGTGATTTTAGGAGCGTGTTTTTTTGAAAGAAAGAAATATTTGTCTGAATACTCCATAAAGTATATATATCAACATCCAGATTATGAAGATAAAATAGGAAAATTCAATAGCTAAGACAATACTAATAACTGCTAAGATAATAAAGAATTTTGATTCTTTTGATAATTTATTGCCTTTTTCAAGCGGTAGATATTCTATCTTGCTTATCATCAAAATAGATACTATAAAAGTTGAAATTATTAATAGGTCGACGATTATTTTTGCATCTTGAAAATAGGAATCAAAAATAATAAATGAAGCAATCATTCCAGCAGCTGCCGGAATGGGCAATCCAATAAAAGGTTGTTTTTTTGAAGTGATTTTATTTTTAAGTGTGAATCTTACTAAACGGTATCCTCCACAAAAAACATAGAAAATTGATACTGCTGCACCAACAAAAGTTACATTATTCAGCAAGCTAGAATAAGCTAAAAATCCGGGAGTAACTCCGAAGGTTACAAAATCTGATAAGGTATCAAATTGAGCACCAAATTTACTTTGAGCATTCAACATCCTGGCAAATTTTCCATCCAAAAAATCACAGATCATTGCAAAACCGATTAGCCAGGCAGCTAAAAAATAGTTGCCTAAACTTATTAAATGTAGTGCAGATAATCCTAAAATAAGACTAAGAGCCGTGAATGAATTTGGGACAACATACTTTAATTTTTTTGTATTCATTTTACTGCCAAAATAGTTTCACCGGCTGCAACTTTATCACCGACATTTAATTCAATTTTCCAGCCCTCTGGAATCCCACAAATGCAAATTCCTGAGGATGAAATTACACCAATTAATCTTCCAGCAAGAGAAGGTTGCTCTTCAAAATAATTAACTTGTTTAGATTTTATTGTTACTTCGATATTTTGTCCGGCATAACGAATATCTGCAGATTGAAAAAATCCCTTTTTTATGGTGATGGAACGATCTTCAATCTTAGTAACTTTTCCATAAATTGGGGAAAGTGCAATTTCCGTTTTCCTTTTCGGTGGATAGTTTCTTCTAACCCTGAATTGGATTATTATAGCTATGTACCAGATAAGTCCAAAAATTGAGAGATATTTGGTTTGATCAATTCCATAAATCATATTTAATACAAAACTGACAATAACTAGCAGAATTGGGAAAAAAGCAGCTTTATATTTTAGTTTTTGGATCTTGGTTAAATGCTCAATAGGAGTATATTCCGACATTACAATATTCCAATTCTGTCAAAGATAAAATCAACATTTTTATAATATCTTTCATAGGAAAAAATATCACCTAGTTCCTCTTCGGTAAGGAATTCACGGATCTCTTCATCGGCAAAGATTAGCTCTGCAAATGGTTTTTTAGATTTCCAGCATTCCATTGCATTTCGTTGGACCAGGGCATAAGAACTTTCTCTAGAAATTCCTTTCTTGGAAAGCTCCAATAAGACAACTTGAGAAAAAACAAGCCCATTTGTAAGCTCAATATTCTGCATCATTTTTTCAGGGTAAACCAGTAAATTTTCAATAAGTGGGATCATCTTATTCAACATGTAGTTCATCAAGATAGTAGAATCGGGTAAAATAATTCGTTCAACAGAAGAATGACTAATATCCCTTTCGTGCCAGAGAGCATTATTTTCTAACGCTGCAATCGCATTAGAACGCAGAATACGAGCCATTCCACACATACGTTCCGTAATAATTGGATTACGTTTATGAGGCATTGCTGAGGAACCTTTTTGTCCCTTGGAGAAATTCTCTTCTACTTCCAAAACTTCAGTTCGTTGTAGATGTCGAATCTCCATTGATATTTTTTCTATTGTTGATCCAATAACAGCAAGAGTGTTCATAAATTCAGAAATTCTATCTCTCTGGATAACTTGTGTAGAAATATTAACAGGATCAAGATCAAGATATTTACAGGCGATCTCTTCAATTTCAGGAGAGAGATGAGCATAATTTCCTACAGCTCCTGAGATTTGTCCTACAGAAACAATAGCAATTGCATTTTCCATTCTAACAATATTTCTTTGCATCTCATCGAACCAGAGTGCATATTTCAGACCGTATGTAGTAGGTTCTGCATGAATACCGTGAGATCTTCCTATGCAAAGGGTATTTTTGTATTCACGAGCTTTCATTTTAAGGATTTCAGAAAATTTTTGTAAATCACGTAGGATAAGTTCACCAGCTTGTTTAAGTTGGATCGAGGAAGCTGTATCAAGTACATCAGAAGAGGTCATCCCAAAATGTAACCAACGTGATGGAGGTCCTACATATTCTGCGATATTTGTAAGAAAAGCGATCACATCATGATGTGTGATCTCTTCGATCTCAGCAATTCTCTCAACATCAAAGTCGGCTTTTTCTACTATCACATTGAGATCTTCTTTAGGGATTATTCCCTTTTCATTCATTGCTCTGCAGGCTGCGATCTCTACATCCAACATACATTGA
>JAUVKM010000234.1 GCA_030596265.1 Candidatus Cloacimonadota bacterium | reverse complement strand
TTTTCTTCATTTTCTATACTCCTAATTTTTTAATTCTATTCATAAAACTAAACTCAGTTTTTCTGTCAAATTGTATTAATATTTATGAATACTTCCACCAATGAATTCTCTGATCACAGAATCTTGTGGAATTGCCGATTCATCACTAAAACCAACGATCTGCTGCATAAAGTCATTAATGCGGGAAGCACGCATAAATGCATCTTCTTTCAGCTCATCATCTTTGTATTCTTCTGCCCATTTTTCAAATTCTTTACCAAGCCTTGCCTTATAAATTGGTAACTCATAGGGCATAGCACTGTTGATGATGTAGTCCGCAGAATTGAGATATGGAATTATGTGCCTTGTTTCACTGGAACGAACATAATGCCAGTGCTCTAAAGTTTGAGTTGGCTGGTAAGCTCTATGAGTGGAATCACGCAGCATTCTACGGATCAAGCGAAAATCTGTCCAACGTAGGTATTTTCCATTATTATCTTTAATCTGAAACATTGGTTCAAGATATAATTTAAACTTATGACTGTTATCAATTGATTTGGTCATTTCGGGATAAAGTCCATGCAGGCTATCAATAAGCAGGATCTCATTCTTCTCAAGTTTCATTGGTGTACGATCTAAAAACCTGGTGCCGGTTTTAAAATCATAAAATGGAATCATCACCTTTTCACCTTTGCATAAACGACTTATGTGTTTATCTATTAATTCCAGATCGAGTGCCTGAGGAGTTTCAAAATCGTAATCTCCAAATTCATCAATTGGATGCATAGCCAGATCATAAAAATAATTATCTACAGCAAACATTTTAAATTTGAATCCAAGTTTGTTCAGGTGCTCTTCCAACTTTATTGTGGTTGTTGTTTTTCCTGAAGATGAGGGACCGGTTATAAGAACCATTTTTAATTTATCTATTCTATTGGAAATTAGTTCTGCTGCCATTGCAACTTCATCTGCATAAGCTGTTTCAGATTCATGAACTATGTGAGGAAATTCACCGTTTTTAACCCTTTTATTCAATGCTTCTATTGTATGCAGATTATTTGAAACTGACCAATCAAGGATTTTCCAGATCTTGTGCCATGGGATACTTTCGGACGGGGAAGAGGCTTTTACCATCTTCTCTTTCCTACGCTGAATATTGCTGTTCCTATAAATAATATATGCTTTGGCAACTTGTGTATGACCATTCTTAATTAACACTTTTTCTACAATATCCTGAATATCTTCAATGCAGGGAGTTTTTTCATGAGAATAATTTTTATTTAGAATTTCAACTACTTCATTCGCTAATTTATCAGCAGCTTTTTTATCTCGCCCGCCAACTGCTACAGCAGCTCGGAATATTGCATTGGAAATTCTTTCCTTTTTAAATGTAACAATTGCTCCACTTCGTTTTTTCACATGCGAAATTCTGCTCATGTATGCTTCCTTATTTTTATGTAGTATTTACTAACGATCTCAACGGACCAGATCTACTTTGAATTTTATTAAAACATCCTTCCTGAAATCGAGGATGATCTCATCATAATATCTGTCTTTACGTTTTTTTACATATCTTTTATAAAAATAGACAGTTTCTGTGGAATCGTTGGTTACAATTATCTTTTCAGGAGTTCCCATTTCCAATTCCTGCATAGCAGTATAAACTTCTTCTTTTTGTTTCTTGAGTAGTTTTTTGCACCCTCTATTCAGTTCTCCATGACGCTGATTTACATCACCAATATTGATAACACAGGAGATCAAAGACAATAATAAAGTTGCTAATAGCAGTTTTTTCATTTTCTTCTCCTTTTTGAAAAATTAATACTTGATGATCAATCGAGTGGTTTACATTTCATCAGCTTTTCTGCCATTAACCACCCGTGAGCTGTTGCATAAATAATAGATCTGGTTCCACCTGAACAATCACCAACAAATTTCAGATCATCAAATTTATCATTACTTAGTTTATTGGAATAGAATTTTATTTCCGGAGCATAAATCAGATTATCACCGTTTGCAATTCCCGGGATAACCACATCTAAATTCTCGATAAAATCTATAATACTCTCGGCAATTCTGCGTGGAAATGCCAGATTTATATCACCCAGAATATATCTATCTCTCTCTAAAGTCGGCTCAACACGATACAAATGCTTTGTTCGTTTGGAAGATTTAAAATTCTTGTAAGTTTGTAAGATAACTTTGTTTTTCCCAGCTAACAGGTTGAATAATTTTGCAATATGAGAACCATATCCGATCGGATCGTTAAAAGGATGTGTGAATCTAACCGTAGTTAGAATAGCAAAATTTGTATTCTTAGATTTCTCCTTAAGTTTAGAATGCCCATTCACAGTTGCAAAATCTCCATAATTTTCCGTAACCACAAAACCGCTGGGGTTATTACAAAAAGTGCGTACCATATATCCGGTCTTGCTTTTGTATTTCACTTTAAATTCATACATCTCTTTATTCAGTTCTTCCACGATATGATTTGGCAGCTCGAAACGAATACCCATATCTACCTTTGTGTTATCTGTAACTACCTCAGGGAATTTATTAATAATGGTTTTGATGAGCTTATGTCCGCTACGTCCGACTGCAACCACTACTTTATCAAAGGCATCATCATTCTTCAGTAAAACTTTTCCGGGCAATACTTCCAGATCTTTGATGTTTTCGTTGAAATGGAAATGTATGTTCTTATAAGATTTGAAATTTTCATAGATTTTATATAAAATCTGCTTCAATTGATCGGTTCCTAAATGAAAAAATTCAGATAATATGGGTTGGAATCCTTTTGCATAGAACTGTTTATAGTATTCTTTATTTGTGAAAGAACTTCCGGTTTCAAATTTTCGATCCTTAGTTTTACTAATATAATATTCAACCAGTTGTTCTTGAAGTGCAATGTCTACTTCAATATCTCCACCCATTTCTTTAGAAACAAACAGTTTCCCATCAGCTCGTATACCGGAGATGCTGGATGAATAGATGTCTTTACTTTTTTCAAAAACATGAATTTCATTATCACTGTCTTTAATTTTTTCAATGAATCCAATCGCAGCGGCTCCAAATCCAATTATTGCAATTCTCATTCTCTTTCCTATTTTAGTAAGACTGCTTTTTTCTTTTCAGAAATATCTTTTGTTCTCAAGTTATAAAAATAAATTCCTGAAGCAACTTGATTGCCATTTTGATCCTCGCCACTCCAAATATAGCTATATTCTCCAACCGGGAGATCGTTGTTTACCAGAGTTTTTACAAGCTGTCCCTTTAAATTGAATACTTCTAAAGAAACAAAACCAGCATCTTTTAAGTAGAATTTGATATTAGTCTCAGGATTAAATGGATTTGGAATATTCTGATACAAAACGGTTCTGTTGCTTACAACATCGTTGTTTATTCCTGACCCACCAGTAATAAAAACCCACCACACTTTTGGTAGATCATAATTATCATTAGAAACTACACCTTTTACTTCATGCCAGTCATTAACAGTGAGAGTGAGATCAAAGGAAAAGCCAGTAGCTTGCTGCAGTTCATCATCTACATACCATGAATAAATAACACCTTCATCATCACAGATCAATGCAAAGCCTATTGGATCACCGGCATTAACATAAAGTGTATCTTCTTCCGGTAAGAAATCATCAAGTTGTGGTGTCATTATCCTGATGCTGTCTATCACAACATCAATTAAAGGTTTGTCGTTTGCATCTGTAGGAACTTCACTAATTTCTTCTACTATATCCGAACCAAGTGTTACATGACCAAAGACTGTATGTAGTGTATCTAACCAGGTTGTAGGTACTACAGTGATGAAATATTGTGAACCACCGGTATCAGGACCGGCATTTGCCATACCAAGTGTATATGGT
>JAUVKM010000252.1 GCA_030596265.1 Candidatus Cloacimonadota bacterium | reverse complement strand
CTTACCACAAGTTCAAATTTTAGATCTCCAGTAAGTTCAAATTCCCGCGAGACTGAATCGAAGGCTGAAATATATTTTAAAGCTTCCTTAAAGAACTCTTTACCTCTATTTTCATCCGAAAGAATAGTTGATGCAAGCCTAAAAGCTTCCTCAACAGGAAACTTGGAATTATTATGTATTATTGCAGCAGCAATATTTAGATCGATATTATTAGAGATTATTAATTTTTCATATTTTTCTTCCAGAATTTCAGGTAGATCTTCACTCAATTTTCCATAGTATTTGTTAATAATTGAGCCAACATATCTTTCTAGATTATTATGAGTAAATTTAAAATTATCATCTTGTAATTCAGTTTTAAATGCTTTTTGGAATTCATCCGGATCAGTTAGAATGATCAAGGATGGAGCAACATCTTTTGTCACATCAAAAAGTTTTTGAGATAATTCCCTGCATTCAGCTAGATTCGAATACCGCATTGTGCGAATTGCATGTTCTAAAGTCCGAGCATTGAACGATAACCCAAGTTGTGCCTGAGTTGCTAAACTGAGAGCATATCTGGCATCTTCTTTAGCCCATCCTTCTAAAGTATTTTTAGCTCGATTCATCTTTTCTGAAGTACCTTTTTTAGCTGCCTTATATGAACTCGTTGCTAAATGAGGATTGGAAACAAATTGATGATCTGTAAGTTTTTGTAAATTATTCAAATAAAAATCATTCTGAAATTCCACAAGTTCCTGAAATCTTTTTGCATCTTCTTTGTCGAATTCTTTTGGAATCACGAAATCACCTTGCAAAGTAATGTATCTCTGAGATTTTTCTGTATAAGCTGCTCCAATCCGGCGTGCTTCTAATTCCTCCAATGCCAGTCGTGATATCTGTAGAATATCAAAATTAAAATAGGCATGCTCTGCTACTGAATGATGACTCATACCAAATACAATTGCTTTGTTCGATCTGCGTGCTTTCTTAACCTGTTCACGTGCTTCTGCTCTAAGTTCAGGAACATCTCGAAGATCGCGGCTTATTCGCGCATAAGCTGCAGATATCGTCTCAGGGGTTGCGATGGTACCCTCTGGTAATTTATCGATCAAATTCTTATCAATGTTGAATCCGGCTAATGTTACTTTCATTATTTCTTAAATTCCTAATTCTTTTTTTCTAACATTTTAATTTATTACCCTGAGCTTGTGTCATCCTGAGCCCTGATTAATCGGGAAAGAACAAAGGGTAGAATTATCATCATATGGTTCGACTCCGCTCACCATGACAGATAACAAATAATTCATAACAAATTAAATTTCAAGTTTCTTTAATGTCTCTTCGCTGGGAATTCCATTCGCATCCCAACCTCTAAGTTTATAATATCTATCAAGCATCTCATCAAGCTGCACAACTCTGTTTCTGGAAGCACCTTCAGTTAATTTCTCTTCTAAGAATCTAGCTGGCAACATATCGTCTTTACGAGTAAAACCTGCTTCCGAATTGAATTTTCTTTCCAGATTATAGATCCTTGTCCCAACTTTGAGCAATTCATCTTCTGTGTAGTTCAATCCTGTAACGATATTCAAAATATCCTTGAAAGTATCAATACTGATAGCAAACTGCAAAAACCTGCAAAGCACAAGCGAATCTACAGCAGCAGAAATATCCTGGAACAGAACAACGATCTCAGCCTTTCCCTCAATTGAATATCTATCCATAAAAACGGGTGAACCAAGAACCTCGGGTGAAATAAGATAACCTTGCATATGACATCCACCCCTGTTTGAAGTAGCATAAGACAGTGCTTGTCCCTGCGCTCCCCGCGGATCGTATGCCGGTATTTCCATACCCTTAACCTGCATTGCCAATTCTGGTCTTCCATACTTTTCAGCTAATTTTTTAGAACCAAGAGCCAGATCTTTCCCAATACCTCTTTTGTAGGCAATATCTTCCACTAATTTCACCAAGTTGGAAGAATCTCCCCACACAAGTTTTTCTGGGAAAACTCCCTTTTCATAAAGCTCCATTGCACATCCAATCGTACTTCCGGCTGTTATTGTATCTAATCCTAATTCATTACAAGTGTAATTTGCTTCTGTGATAGCTTCCAGATCACTGATACCTAATTGTGCACCAAATGCCCATACAGTTTCATATTCAGGACCCTCACCTTCCCGTTTACTGGTTTTAGTTTTTCTTCCGCAAGCAATAGGACATTTAAAACAGGCACTTCTACCTTGAAGAATCGTTTCTGCTATTTTCTCTCCACTTGTCCCTTCAGCATCATTAAAAACTCCGCGCTGGAAATTTTCTGTAGGATACATTCCATGAGCATTGATAACATTAACTAAAACTGATGTTCCTAGTAATTGTAATGATTTTCCAGTAACTGGATTCTTATCAATTAATGTATTTATTGTTGAGATCATTTTTTTTAAACCTTCAGGATCGCTGACTTGAATCTGTTTGTTTCCGGAAGCAGTTATTGCTTTTAGATTCTTGGATCCCATAACAGCACCAACTCCACCACGTCCGGCAGCTCTATCTTTATCATTCATTATTGCAGCAAATGGTACTAAATTCTCTCCGGCTGGTCCGATGCAGGCAACAGAAATATTGGAAGTTAATTCATCTTTTAGTATCCTCATTGTTTCATGAGTATCTTTTCCCCAGATATGTTCAGCACTCTTTATTTCAATACCTTCTTCAGTAATTTTTAGGTAAACTGGTTTGTCAGCTTTTCCGGTTATAACCAGTCCATCAAATCCCGCTTTTTTCAAGTTTGCTCCAAAGAACCCACCGGAACTCGAATCTAAAATCCCACCGGTAAGTGGTGAACGAGTTGTAACTTGATAGCGCCCAGCAGTTTGAATGATTCCTGTTAGTGGTCCGGTTAAAAATATCAGTGCATTCTCTTTATCAAATGCATCAATATCAGCGGAACACATATCAGTGAATATCTTTAATCCTAAACCTCTTCCGCCAATAAATTTTCTTCTCACATCTTCATCTATGTTTATAATTGTCTGTTTCCCAGAGCTGAGGTCTACTTTTACTATTTTATTCATCCATCCATTCATTTTTCCCGACCTCCTATTCGTAGAACTTATTATATTTTTCGCGGTGATCACATTTCAAACACATATTTGTATAATACTGATATAATGCTTTTGGTAATTTTGCCATGCTTGCACTTCTGGCAGGACAGGTATGACACGGAATTTCAGGTTCAAGCCATGCTTCGGGAGCGTATTTGAATAATTTTGCTCCTTCCATGATCACAATTCCTGCACTCGTTCCTAATCTTGTTGCACCTGCATTTACCATTCTCATTGCATCTTTAAAGTTGGAAACACCTCCAGATGCTTTTACTCCAATATCGGGTCCTACAGTTTCGCGCATCAACCGAACATGATGTTCAAACGAGCCAAATGCACCAAAACCTGTAGATGTCTTTACAAAATGGGCACCAGCTTCAACAGCTAATTCACAAGCTTTCACAATTTCTTCATCAGTAAGATAGCATGTTTCTAAAATTACTTTTACATGTGCAGGTGCACTTGCCTGAACAAC
>JAUVKM010000140.1 GCA_030596265.1 Candidatus Cloacimonadota bacterium | reverse complement strand
AGGAGCGATTACCGCTTTAATTTTTGCTTATATTTTTTACTTAGGAGTAAAAAAAGAAGACCCCGGTAATGAAACGATGCAGACAATTGCCAAGCATGTGAGGGATGGTTCATTTGCTTATTTGAAACAACAATATAAAGGCGTAGGAATTTTCTTTCTCGTAGCCTTTATAATCTTCAATATTATGGCTTGGGTACTAAAAGTTCTTCATCCATTGATTCCCTGGGCATTCTTGACTGGTGGTTTTTTTAGCGGATTGGCAGGTTGGATAGGAATGAACACTGCAACGCTGGCATCGAACAGAACTGCTCAAGGAGCTTCTGTTAGCTTAAACAAAGGGCTGAAAGTTGCTTTTCGTGCTGGCGGCGTGATGGGGTTAGTTGTGGTTGGTTTGGCTTTGATTGATATTTCAGCCTGGTTTTATGCACTTGTATGGTGGAGCAAAACTCATCCTGAGATGACATTACACACAATTACTGTTATCATGCTTAGTTTTGGAATGGGTGCTTCTACACAGGCACTTTTTGCTCGTCTTGGTGGAGGAATTTATACCAAAGCTGCTGACGTTGGAGCAGACCTGGTAGGAAAAGTTGAAGCAGGAATTCCTGAAGATGATCCACGTAATCCTGCTACTATCGCTGATAACGTGGGTGATAATGTTGGCGATGTTGCGGGAATGGGTGCCGATCTCTATGAATCTTATGCTGGTTCAATATTGGCAACAGCAGCACTTGGAATGGCGGCAGTAAGTCAAATCTTTGGACATGGTTCTGTTGAAATGTCTGATTGGGCTATCAAGTTCGTTACTGCCCCAATGGTTCTTGCCGGTGTTGGTGCTTTTCTTTCTATAATTGGTATTTATTTGGTCTCCACCAAGGAGAATGCCGGAACAAAAGAATTGATGTTTGCCTTGAATAGAGGAGTATATGGCAGCTCGATTCTCATTGCAATTGTTGCCTATTTTGTAACTAAAATTATGCTTCCTGCAGAATATTCATTTGGCATATTCCTTGCCAGTATGATTGGGCTTTTTGCAGGAATTTTAATAGGTTATTTTACAGAACGTTCCACTTCCACTGCTTATGCTCCCACCAGGGGTATTGCCAAGCAGGGTGAGTATGGTCCTGCTACGGTTATTATTGATGGATTGGCTGTGGGAATGAAATCAACAGCGGCTCCAGTAATAATTATTGGTATTGCTATTATGGCTGCTTTCAGTGTGAGTAAAGGTTTCACAATTCCCGAATTAGGATTGTACGGAATTGGTTTTGGAGCTGTGGGAATGCTGGCTACATTGGGGGTTACTCTAGCTATGGATGCTTTTGGTCCGGTTGCCGACAATGCCGGCGGAAACGCTGAGATGAGTAAATTATCTGAAGAAGTTCGTAAAAGAACCGATGCCCTAGACAGTTTAGGAAACACTACGGCTGCAACAGGAAAAGGTTTTGCAATCGGTTCCGCAGCACTTACAGCAATGGCTCTATTGGCTGCATATCTGGAAGAAGTGAGAACAGGTTTGATATTAATTGGTGAAAAGGCTGGTTTGAAGACTAGCGAGATATTAATGAACATAGAGATGGCAAATGGTGAGATTTTTGCAGTAGAGACAGCCAAAGCTACAATAGCAGATTTCATGAATTATTACTCAATTAACCTGATGAATCCTAAATTTTTAGTTGGAATATTTATGGGCTCGATGGTTACTTTCGTTTTTGCAGCTTTCACAATGAAAGCGGTTGGAAAGGTAGCAGGAGAGATGGTAGCAGAAGTTCGTCGTCAATTCCGTGAGATTCCTGGAATTATGGAAGGTACAGCCGAACCGGAATATGCTAAATGTGTTAAGATATCTACTGTTGGAGCACAAAGAGAGATGGTTGCTCCTGCTATATTGGGAATTCTTACTCCTATAGTTATCGGATTGATACTGGGTGTAGGTGGTGTTATGGGACTTCTTGCCGGTGGATTATCTACAGGTTTAGTGCTGGCGATCATGATGAACAATGCCGGTGGTGCCTGGGATAATGCTAAAAAATATATTGAAGCAGGACAACATGGCGGTAAAGGTTCAGACTTTCACAAAGCTGCTGTTGTTGGTGACACAGTGGGAGATCCGTTCAAAGATACGGCCGGTCCTTCAATTAATATCTTGATTAAATTAATGAGCATGGTAAGTATTGTCTTCGCTGGTCTCATTGTTGCTTATTCACCGATGATCGAAGCTGTTTATAGTGGGACAAAAGAGGATAAAGTAATTGAGAAGAAAATTGAGAAAAAAATTGATGAAACAATCATTAAAGACGAAATTGAAGAAGAATCTACAGAATTGGATGTTACAGAATAATACAGTTTTGTAAGATATAATAAAAAGACGGGGTGCAAACCTCGTCTTTTTTTGGTTAGTTTATGAAAAGTAAATATATATTAATTTTGATGATCATGATAACTGTAATCTCTCTGCAGTCAGAAGAGAAAGTTGGATTAGCTTTAAGCGGAGGTGGCGCTCGCGGGTTAGCTCACATCGGCATTCTAAAAGTAATCGATGAGCTTAACATTAAAGTTGATTACATTGTAGGTACAAGTATGGGTGCAGTCGTCGGTGGATTATATGCCATGGGATATTCTGCCATAGAAATTGAAGAGATGATACTCAAAAATGATTTTGATAATATCTTTAATGAAGCTGTATCAAGGGAAGATCTTTATATCGGGCAGAAAAGATGGATGCCTTATGCCAATTATTATTTTGATCTTGATGACAGATTCCGTCCGGGGCTTCCCGAAGCTTTGTTCTCCGGCTCTAAATTAATAAATACACTTTTTGATTACACATATACAGCTTCAAATATCAACAACTTGAATGAACTCCCAATAGAATTTAAATGTGTAGCTACAAATATTATAACGGGGGAGATGAAAGTTTTTGATAAAGGTAATCTTCATGAAGTAATGCGTGCTTCTATGTCTGCACCTTCCATATTGGAACCTATGAAATTAGATGGTGAACTCTACATTGATGGTGGTATCAGAGCAAATTTGCCTTCTGAAATTGTGAAGGAGATGGGTGCTGATATAATTATTGGTTTTCAGTTGAGTTCAGAGCTAAGATCTAAAGAAAATCTAAATAATCTTATAAAAGTTTTAGATCAGACAATTAATTTCAGTATGACCGATAACGTAAAAAAATCTATCGACCTTTGTGATATTTTGATCCAACCGGAATTATCTACGCTTTCCAATTATAATTTTAATAACATAAAAAAAATAATTGATCTTGGTGAAATTGCTGCACTTGAGTATATTGAAGAATTAAAAGAACTTCCTAAAAGAAAGGAAAAAGAATATTTAGAAGCACCCCCAAACAAGATAAAATTTATTAAAATTTCGGTTGTTGGCAATGAACATCTAAGTAATGCAAAGATAAAGGAATATGTCGGCTTAAATACGAGTTCTTCATATTCTAAAAAGGAAATTCTTCAAGCTATAAATGGAGCATATAACTCTCAATATTTTAAATATATTTATCCCGTAATCAATTATAGAAATGAAGAATACGAGCTGATCTTGAAGGTTAAAGAAAAAAATAGAAAACGTCTTGGTCTTGCTCTTTCTTCCAATACAGATCAAGAAGTAGTTGTTGGGCTAACACTAGAATTAAATAATTATATTCAGCATAATTCAAAATTGTTGATAAATGCTCAAATTGGTGATAAAAATGAATTAAATGTGGATTATGTTAAGAATTTTGGTAAACACTGGGGAATTTATTTTAGAGCTTTCCCATATGCTAAAGAACAAAAACTTTATTCTTATGGAGAGGATCATACTAAAACAAACAGTGTGTATTCTGTGGAATATGGTGCAACTTCCGGTGTCGGATTTTACGCAAGAAACTCTATTGTAGCTGAGCTTTATGGTTACAGTTATAGATCCAGATTGTATAAGCACATTGGTGAATTTGAGAATAGTGAGTTTTATTCTTCCGGAGTGGGTATCAAGCTTTATCATGAAAGTTTAAATGATTTTATTTTCCCTATGCATGGGGTACAATTCTTGGCAAAACTTTCTACTGCAAGAGAGGGAGTTTATAGCGAAGTAGGGAATAAGAAATTTTATTCTAAACTGAGAATGCTGATGCCATTTGGTAATAGTTTTTCTGTAAAATATCAATTTGAATACGGTTCTCATTTTGATAGTAAGGAAGAGGAATTCGATCCGTTCTATATTGGTGGAATTGATAGCTTTATGGGGCTTTATCCGGCAGAGAAAAGTGCTGCAATTTATAAGATCAATACGATAGCAATGAGATTTAATCCAATAAAAAATCTTTTCTGTGACATACAGTTCAACGTGTTGCAGCTCGGAGATATAGATTACTGGACCCCTGAAGATGATTTTTTAAAAGCTGTAGGAATTAAACTGGGATACAAAACTTTCTTAGGATCTTTAAGAGTTGGTGCTGCTATGGATGAAGCTGAAGAGAAATATTTCTATTTCTCTTTTGGACATAATTTCGATCCATTCGAGTTTTCAAGAAGATAGAAGGGAAACCCTGCAAGCGTTTCTTTCAAAATATTCTTACAGTTAACACTTTCAGGGTTGGTTGTACCTTGAAAGTACTAAGCAAGAAGAAGTTTTAACAGAAGCATTTTCAAGGTCAGTAGTGACAGATCACTGATCTGTCTTTCTTATTCTATAGATTATCTAATATCAATAAATTATTTATTGACCTTTAATATAGGGATTTTTTTTCTACATTATCGTTGGAGGATAAATGGTTGAAAAAGATGTAACATTAAATAAGAATAATTCGGGAACTTTACCTGTAATTCCACTCAGGAATTTACTTCTGGCTCCCAATACAATAACACCGCTTCTAGTTGGCAGAGAACTCTCTATTCATGCTGCAGAAACAGCTTTAATAAGTGATAAAATGATAATCTGTGTAACTCAGAAATATGAGGCTTTAACGGACGAAGATCCGAAAACTAGGGATCTATATCGTTATGGAACTATCTGCACTATACTGCAGACAATGAAGCTTCCTGATGGAAATATGAGATTACTTGTTGAAGGTGAAAAGCGAGTATTGATAGAAAAATATCGCAGAAACAAAAAATATTTAACTGCAAATTATATAGTTCAGGATAAAGTACTTTCGGAAAAAGAATTAGAGAGTGAAGCATTATTACGCTCTTTCAGAAAAGCTTTTAAAAGCTATGTTAATCTTAATAAATCAATTCCGGAAGAAGCGATGATACCGCTTAGTGATGCCGAAAATGCAGATGAATTTTTTTATTATGCACTTTCGAATATCCAGCTAGATATAACAAAAAAACAACAACTCTTTGAATTGAGTGATCTTTTCGAATCAATTTCCCAATTGTATAGAATTGTTATCGAAGAAATTCAAATATTAAAACTGGAGTATAAGATAGACGGCACTGTGAAGAGCAAGCTCAGTAAATTACAGCGTGAGTATTACTTAAATGAGCAACTTAAGGCTATTCATAAAGAACTTGGTATAACCAAAGAAGATAAAACAGAATTGCTTGAATTCAAGAAGAAAGTTGAAAAAGCAAACTTAAGTGATCAGGCAAAAAAGAAAGCAGAAGGAGAACTTGAACGCTTTGCTCATATGAATTCCTATTCTCCGGAATATTCTGTAACACATACTTATCTTACCTGGATCTTAGATCTCCCGTGGGATGATCCCAAGTTAAAAGAATTCGATCTTAATATTGCTCAAAATATATTAGATGAAGATCATTACGGGTTAGTAAAAGTTAAAGAACGCATTTTGGAATACCTCGCTGTGGTTAAGCTGGCAGAGAAAGTAAAAGGACAAATATTGTGTTTTGTTGGTCCTCCGGGAGTTGGAAAAACTTCTTTAGGAAAATCAATTGCACGCGCCATGGATAGAAAATTTGTAAGATTATCTCTGGGTGGAGTTCGAGATGAAGCTGAGATAAGAGGTCACCGTAGAACTTATGTTGGTGCACTTCCGGGCGTGATAATTCAAAGTATGAAGAAAGCCGGAACTACAAACCCACTTATTATGATGGATGAGATAGACAAAATGAGCAGTGATTTTCGAGGTGATCC
>JAUVKM010000168.1 GCA_030596265.1 Candidatus Cloacimonadota bacterium | reverse complement strand
TATTAAACCGGCAAAGCTATTTGCTTGCGTACAATAATCAAATATGAATTGAAGTGGTTCTTTAACATAAGTAATTTCTATCGGTGAAATATTCGTTTCCAACTCTTCAAGATTCGCATCGATCAAATCAATTTCATATCTTCCGTGAATACCTCTTTGGTTGGTCAGCTTTCCATTATAATTTAGAATATTATGTTGTGGTTGATGTGCATCTCCAACATAATGTGCCAGATCAGCAGCAAAGAAAAGTATTTCATCTTTATTGTTTTCTTTCATGGCAATGGTCAGATTATTGAGAACATCAACCGTATTCCAAGGTAAGATACCCATTTTATCTACAATATCTTCTCCATAGATTTCAATCAATTCGGTTTTATCAATAATCATCTCGCCAATATTAAATTCTTCATAACGATCAACATCAATAAAGTGTTTATTCCTTTCAGTTGGATCATCACTTTTTCTTTTATCGGGATCTGTGGAATGGTCACAAATATATTCATTATTCTCTTTTATAAAACCCATCTCATCAGGAAGTCCATCGATTGCAAGACGTGTGATGACTTCATGACCCAAACCTCCCCATGAAAATAACTGTGTTGATATTACAACCAAAAGTACTAAAAACAATAATTTATATTTCATAATTTCTCCTTTTTTCAATTATGGTTTTGTAAAAGTAAATATTTTGTCATCCTGACGTAACTTTCACGCTGCTTTCAGGAAGGATCTCTGCTTTCACGAGAAGTAAAGCTGCAAGAACTTTCACAAGATTCTTCCGTCTTTGCTAAAGCTACGCCGGACGCAGTCGAAAGTAAAGCCAATAGAAACCTCAGAAAGACAATCATTTTCTAATTTTACAAAACATATTATTCTTCTACAACCACAATTTTATTTATTTCGTTTATCATCAACATTTTTTTTGTTCCACTTGGGAAAATTACTTCCAGTTTGAAAGGTGGTTGCAAATTTCCTAAACCAAAATGCTGAATCAGTGAGTGCTGGTTAGTTGTTCCCTTCCCACCTTGAATTTCACGCATGAGCGAAATTTCATTATTTGATAAAATCAATCTCGTTCCAATTGCATCAACGTGGTTTTTGCCATTTACTTTTACTTCCAACCAGTTATTTTTATTATTTGTTTCATTTCGGAATAGTTGGATCTTCCCACCTGCCACCAGCAAATCCATATCTCCGTCATTATCGAAATCTGCGCAGGCTGCACCCCAACCATTAAAATGCCTGACTCCTGCCAAAAACGTGGTTTCTATAAATGTGCCATCTCCGTTACTCGTGTATAAGAATGACCGACGTCCCTCGTAGATACTGGTTATATACAGATCCACAAAGCCATCATTATTGAAATCTGCCCAACATGGTTCGGAATGTGTTTCCTCAAATTTAATACCTGCTTCTTTTCTACAATCTATAAATTCTCCGTCCTCATTAATATATAATCTGGTTTTGTTAGAGAAATCTATGTATCTCGGATGTGCCAGATTACAGGTGATAAGATCAAAATCACCATCGTTATCAATGTCCGCCCATTCACTGCCGATCGTATGACCCCACCAGCCGGCGACCTCATCTCCAGCAACACCAAGCTTTAATGCATTATTCTCAAAATGACCTGTTCCATCATTTTCCCATAAAAAATTATCTGTTAATCTGTAATTAGAAACAAAAATATCAAGGTCTTCATCCAGATCAAAATCGCACATATTCACACCGCGTCCGGCACGATTTTTTCCATTTTTAGGAAGCATATTGGCTCTCTCGGTAATTTCAAGAAATTTTCCATCTCCAATCCCACGAAATAATTGATCTTCCTCATTCACGTAGTTCTTCTCGTAATTAGCAAAATATATATCCAGAAACCCATCCTTATCAACATCACCAATTCCAACTCCCTCAGTAGAAACACCATTATCCTGAATTAAATTTGGACCATCTACTTTATAGAAAGTTCCTTGATCGTTCAGCCAGATAAATTCGGGATCTTTAGTAATAATATCAAGATCTCCATCGTTATCAAAGTCACCCCATAAACCGCCGTTACCACGAATTGTAGCAGGGAATGCCGCTTGCGTAACCTCCACAAAATGTACTCCTTTCATATTCCTGAAAAGACGCCTTCCATCCAATAGAATATCCTGAAATCCATCATTATTATAATCTCCCCAGGCAATGCGACCGGCTCTCACATTCTCTATTCCAATTTCGCTTGTAACATCAGAAAAAACAACTTCATCATATTCAACCTGCTTGCTGATAAAATCAGAATACTCAACTTCAGAAAGATCTTTATAAGCAATAACTCTTCGTAATAATGAATCAGCTTTAGGTGTGTAATAGTTCCGTGAATCACCGGCAATTAACGCTTTTATCGCAGTATAAACTGCATCTTCCCTATTGCCTTGTTCGTCATAGATTTTTGCCAGCCAATAGTAACAAGCGGTTAATGTATTCTCATCATCCAACCCCAGATCATTGTTGCTGATGATCTTATTTAGAATTTCCTCAGCTTCTGTATATTTGTTTTGCTTAAAATATATCTTTGCCAGAAGAGCAGCAGTATTCACAGGAGCAGAACGTTTTTCTAACTGCCATTCTCCATCTGGATAGAATTCCACTTTTGGATAATTAAATGACAATTCGTGTGCTTTTAGAGCAAAATCAAGTGTCTCCAAGGGATCATTATCTAATTCATTATAATATCTGGCAGATTGAGAAAATGGTTTATAATCATTTGGGAAGGCGCTTCTAAAAGCATCAAGCACAAGTACTAAGGGAATTCTTCTGTTTAAATTATGCAGCGAATATGTGAGATATTGATACATTGTTCTACGCCAGTTTGTTTTGGGATATTTCTCTAATAATTTATTTATCTCAATTACTTTGAGCGAATCATTTCGCCAGATCGGATACATTTTTTCATAAAATTCTTCATTAGCAAATTCATAAACTTTTTCGGATTCAGGATGATAAAAACATAATGCTCCTTTTATATTTTCATACCTCAATGTATCTTCTTTGTAACTTTCTAACTTCTCGATCATTTCATCATAATCAGGAATTTCTGCTTTTAACTCTATTGCAGAAAACATAAAGAACATTATAATTAGAATTGAAAACCAGTATTTCATTATTCTACCTCTTTTCTTGTTCCTAAGTTGAACTTAGGAACACAATTGATTTGGAAGTTAAACTTCCAGAACAATAACATTACGAAGTACAACTTCGTAACGAGAGAAAACATGCATAAACAGTCAAGAGTGACTGTTCTACAAAACTCATTTCATTTCAAAACAGATTTTCAATTTCATCTTCCAGTTGGCAACAATTGTTTTATTTGAGATGATATATTGCTACGAATTACTATTACATAATAGAATTAATTCAGTTTTTCTTCTAAATAAACGTAAATAGTTTTAATTGTGTTTATCACAAACATTGCTTCAGGTTTTTCTAATACTTTATTTGGATGAGATAACGACTCATCATTTCTGATAATATTTATATCATGAAGAGCCGAAGAAAATGATCTCAATATTTTAACTATAATTTTGTTTGGATTATTCATATTTAAATAATGTTTAATCAAAGAAAAAAGTTCCATAATATTGGGTTCTTTGCTTTTTGGTTCTAAAGACAATTTTGCACATAATTGAATTAAGAAATCATGTAAAAAAGTATGCATCCTATCATGGGCATGTTCAGGATTACCTTGTGATATTTCATTTTCAGCAGCTTCTAAAGCTTTTAACATTGTCTCTGAAAAATATGAGTTTCTTTTTATTTCGACTATTTTGTTTTTATCTCGTTTTAAAATCCGATCCATTTCTTGTAACCTATCCCTTCCTTGTGGTTTGAGTTTACAGTGTAATCCTCCATCACATGTGCTCATTTCCTTAATTGTTGTTATTAATTTTTTATCTATAGCAAAGTCTATCAACCCAGTTAAATCCATTTTATTATTTAGAGCAAAATTCATATATTGATCTATTCTTACAAAGCACCCGCTGTTTAAGTCTTCTTCGTTTTCAAGAATATACTTTAACAAAATGTCAGTTTTCTGTTCAATTGTTTCTGGAAAATTAACTCTGGTAACTATCTCATCAAGTTGTTCAATACTCTCAAATTCTAAGTAATTATCTTCACTGCTCAGAATTCTGATTGCATAAATTAGTTGTGTAAGTCTATTATATGTTTTAAAATCAAAATTCATCATTCTATAACCTATTAGCACAAAAAAGCCGCAAAATTCGCACTTAACCTTATGATAATCAAAGTTCTTTATAGCAAATGCTTTATTACTACATATAGGGCATTTTACTTCTTCTATCACTTCCTCTCCTCGTCCTCATACAGTTGATATATATTGCAGAAAAAATAGATTTATGAATTTATATGTCAAGCATTACGAGAAAGTTAACAAAAAAAATATCGGTAACTTCCGAATGTGCGATAGCTCTTCGGAATGTTAAATGCTGATAAACAGATAAGCTAATGAACAACAAACAATTGGAAGACCTTACGGACATTCCGATGTTTTTTTATTGAAGGAATTACCATTGCGGAAAATAAGAAAACCCCTCTTAATCTCCCCTTACAAAGGGGAGCTAACCATTCGTAAGGCAGTTTTCAATTTATTGGATAAATTTACTCTACTACTTTATAACCTGCTTTTATTATTGCTGCTTTTATTTCGTCAGAATTATAATCACCGTCCACCACAGCGTTCTTCTTTTCCAGATTTATTCTTACATTCTGCACACCATCAATTTTGATAAGTGAGTCTTTTACATTTGTTGCGCAGTGGTTGCAGGTCATTCCCTCAATTAGAAAAGTTTTATTGGGCATTTCTCCACCCAACTCAGGCTTTTTAAATTTGTTTCTTATCTTCCTGAAAATTGATAAGATCAGCAGAATAGAAAACACACCGATAAGTAATTTAGAGAATAATGATATGTCTTCATGGTGATGCATCATCAACATGTCAGGTTTCCCAACAATATCAAAAATATAGTTCAAAAGCAATCCACCCAGAATTGCAAATACAGAAATAACCGTTAAATAAATCGCGATCAATTTCTTTCCAAGTGCTCTACTTATCAGAGTTATTGTAGCGGCATTTGTGGCAGGTCCGACCACCAGGAATACAAATGCTGCACCCGGTGAGATTCCTTTGAGTATAAGTGAAACAGCTATTGGGATAGATGCAGTTGCACACACATAAAGAGGAATACCAACAGCTATCATCAGCAGCATTCCCATAAAACCTTCACCACCAAAATCAGCAAAAAAATTATCGGGAATTAGAAATGAAATAAATCCGGCAATAATTATACCAATTATCAATTGAATTGTGATATCATCCAGAAATTCCATAAAAGCATATTTCAATCCTGATGTTACCCGCTCTAAAACTGTGTGAGAATGAGGCTCTTCCACATCACAAGTATCGCAATCAAATTTTTCTTCCAAGATCAGAGTTTCCGGATTATCTTTCTTCTCTACAAAATTAGT
>JAUVKM010000253.1 GCA_030596265.1 Candidatus Cloacimonadota bacterium | reverse complement strand
AAAGTTTGATATGCACCTGCATCAATTCGATAATCTATTCGGCAACGCTTTATTTTATTAGTGATTGGATCTGTCCATGTATCCAATTCAACCCTTGCAGGATGACGTTTTGTAGTTATTTGAATATCATCAGTTCGTTCTAAAATTATTTTAACCGGTTTTCCGCTTTTGTAAGATAATAAAGAACTTATTCCTGCAAATAAACTTGGAAAATCTTCCTTTCCACCAAATGCTCCACCAATACCTTCCGGTGACTCTATAATCACTTCATTAACCGCATCTCCCATTATAGCTTCTACACCACCTTTCACGAAAAAAGGACACTGAGCGGTTATCCGAACGAACATTTCTTTAGCTTTGGAATCGTAAACAGAAATGACACCTTGAGGCTCTAAATAAGCCTGTTCCTGATGCGGAGTATAGTAAACATTATGATGATGTATCCATTCGGTTTCCGGTTCTTTATTCGTTCTGTGATCAATGGTTGTTTCTTTGCCAAAATGATTTTCTTCGTTATCCAGGCACTCTTTAATTCCGGTTATGGCAGGAAGTTCCTCATATTCAATATTTGTTTCTTTGATAAATTTTAGCAGTAGTTTCCGGTTTGAATGTGCTATCCCCATAATCACTTGACCGTAATGCATGACTTCATAATCAACCATAAATGGTTGATCACAAACTGGTTCAGGAACAATATTCTCACCAGGGATATCTTTGGGTGAAACCATTGTGAATTCAGATAAATTAAAGTTTTTTGGAAAATTTATTTTCTTGATATATCCATGATGACAAGTAGAATAAAGCAGTTGACCATGCAACATATTGTCATAAGAATAATCATCTATAAATTTCCATGATCCATCCAATTTGGGTCTGGCATCAAATTTTGTAACACATTTCATAAGCACCTCGATTTATAAAAAATTACAATTTTATTTCATCCAATTTCTTGATCGGTTTAGGAATATCAATAATTCCTTGAACCGAATTTAAATCTTTTAAACCGCTACCTGTAAGTAAAACCACATTTTTTGAATTTTCGTCAATCATTCCTTTTTCTACATACTTCATAATTCCAGCAAAAGCTGTTGCTGCTGCCGGTTCAGAAAAAATACCGGTATTTTCACTCAGCACTTTTGAAGCAGTTATTATCTCTTCATCACTTACGATTATTGATTCCCCATTACATTCTTCTATAAATTTCTTAGTCATCCAGTAATTTCGTGGAATATCTACTGCTATAGAATCTGCGATAGTTGTACTTGATTTAATTACAAATTTATCATTTCCTAAGTTGCGAACAATGTTATCACTTTTCTCAGATTGAACAGCAACGATTATTGGAATTTTCTTAATAAGACCAATTTTCAGCAGATCTTCAAATCCTTTAAATACACCGGAAATTATACAACCGTCACCTACCGGAACAAAAACACGATCGGGGATTTTCTGTCTCATTTGCTGGAATATCTCGAATGAAACTATTTTTTTACCTTCAATAGTAAAGGGATTATAAGCTGTGTTACGATTGTACCAACCAAACTTTTTTGTTGCTTCAATACTTAAATCAAAAGCGTCATCATAAGTTCCATCTACCGGAATAAGTTGAGCTCCATACATCAATATCTGTGTAAGTTTGGCTTTTGGAGCTGATGCTGGAGCGAAGATAATTGCTTTCTGCTTTTGTGAAGCACAAATGCCAGCCAGTGATGATCCTGCATTACCGGTTGATGCAGCAACAATTGTATCAATTCCCTGTTCTTTGGCAAAAGCACATACCAGATCCGAAGCTCTATCTTTAAAAGAGAAGGTAGGATTTTGTGAATCATCTTTTAGGAAAATCTTATAAATCCCCTTTTGTTCCCCCTTATGAAGGGGGATCGTATCGGAACTGATTTCATAAAGTGGTGTTTTGCCAACCTTAAGCCAGGAAAGGCTGCGTTCTGAATTAATTGGTAAAAGCTCTCGATAATCTTTTGCCTTAAGTTTATCAAAAAGTTTATGCCACTTTGCTAAGTTCTTGATCTTCCCATAATGATACAAAGTTTTCAAAATTCCTTTAGGAGGAATGTTGGGTGTGTTTTCCTTTTCACAAACAGGGCAAAGATATGTTACTTCATCTTGCTCATATTTTGCACCGCAGGTTGTACATTCAAAATAGTATTTTTCATCTTTCATTTTATTTCCTTTTAAAACTATATATTTAACTATAAACCTTATGTCTTTCTGAGGATTCTAATAATTTTCACAGAAAATTTTCTTACTGCGGCATCTATAGCTTTACCCTCGAAGAATCTTATGAATTTCTCTTTGCTTTACTTCCATTTATTAGAAACGAGATTCTTCCTAAGAACAACGTGCAAGAAACCAGCCTAGGCCGGTAAACGTCAGAAAGACAACATCTTTTATTTTGTAGAATCTTTTTCTAAAATTCCATTTAGAATTTTTTCCGGCGTTAAGGGAACCGAACGAATCCTTACTCCCACTGCATTATAGATAGCATTTGCGATAGCTGCAAGAGGCGTATCAATTCCAATTTCTCCCACAGATTTTGCACCAAAAGGACCTGAAGGTTCGTAACTTTCTGCAAATTCCACAGTAATTTTTTTCACATCTTTTCTATTAGGAATTTTATATTTCATGAAGTTGTTGGTCAGCATTTTTCCGTCATCAGAATAAATTACATCTTCATACATTGCCATTCCAATACCTTGCAAGATTCCACCTTCTACCTGGATTTTTGCCAGATTCGGATTTATCGTAGTTCCACAATCGACCACAGCTACATAATCCAGGATATCAATTTTTCCTATTTCGGTATCTAATTCTATCTCTACAAAACCTGCCATAAACGGAGGAGGAGATTTTGGACTTGTGTTGGATCCGGATACAATAAGCTGCTTCATATCTGCACCGAATTTATAGTACAATCCCTCAGAAAGTTCTTTTAATGTGATCGATTCATCACTATCTCCCAATTTAAAAGTACAATCTTTAAAAGTAACGTCATCTTTATGAACTGCATGCAGGGCTCTCGCAGCTTCTTCAATGAGTTTTTCTCTCATATTCAATCCGGCTTTTCTGGCAGCATTACCGGATACAAAAGTTGTGCTGGAAGCATAAGCTCCAACATCATAAGGCGTGGTATCTGTATCGGAAGATGTTATTACAATTCTATCTACTGGAACACCAATTGCCTCAGCTGCTATCTGGCTAAGAACTGTATCACTTCCTGTTCCCAGATCTGTCGCTCCAACCAATAGATTGAAGAATCCATCGTCATTTAATTTTAAGACTGCAGCACCCATATCCAGAAGAGGAATTCCAGATCCTTGCATTGCAATCGCAGCTCCTACACTTCTTATCTTATTAGGAGCAATTTGTTTGGAAGGGTATTTCTTATCCCATTTTATCAATTTTCTTCCACGTTTGATGCAATAATCCAGTTTACAGCTTTCCATAACCTGAGCAATACCTTCTCCACCTTCTCCCATTACGCTGAATACCGGTGAAGATTCACCTTCCCCAATACAATTTTT
>JAUVKM010000117.1 GCA_030596265.1 Candidatus Cloacimonadota bacterium | reverse complement strand
GGATATACGAACGTGATATGAAAGTTACATTGAAAAACAGATCTGGAAAAACAAAAATCGTCATTGTTCTTCATAATTTATATGGTGATTGGACAATTATGAAAAATAGTTTATCTTTTAAAAAGAAAAGCGCAACGCTTATTGAATATGAAAAAGAGCTAAAACCTAATGAAGTATATGAATTAACATGGACAGAGAGGATTGAATCATAGGCTAGGAGGTAAAATGGAGTTTAACCTATTATCATTTGATGATATGTTGAATGGTTTACTTAAAAAGCTAGAATTAGAAGAACATCTAAGTCACATAATTCGCAATATAGAAGGTGAATTTGATTTTCAATCTATGGGTGTTTATCTTAAGGTTCCAAACTCAGATATTTTCCGAATGAAAATTTCTCGAAATATCAGCCATACTTTTGCAAAGAACTCAACCTTCACAAAAGGTGATTCGATCATTAAAAAATTGATGCAACTCAAACTCCTTGATATCCGACCCTCTGGAAGATATAAATTTGAAAAGAAGTATTCCCATTTAATAATACTTCCACTAAATCATAATGATGAATTACTGGGATTCATGTTTATTGATAAATATAAAGAGGAATTTGAATGCGAGGAAATGACAAAAATAAAATTATTCTCATCTATAATATCATTAATTGTACAATTATATTTGCAAAGTAATGAGATTGAGCAACATCGAGGTATATACGAATCAGAAAAAATATATTCCTTTAAAGCATTCCTGGAAAGAAGTGAAGTTATTTTCTCAATGATGAAACGATATATTAGAAATCTTACAATTGCTATTATGAAAATTGAAAGCTTTGAGAATATAATTAGAACAATCGGTGAGCATGAAACAAATGATCTATTAAAGCAGATTTCCCACATTATAAGGAATGATCTGCGTGATATAGATATCATTGGTAAAATACATAAAGATACTTTTGCAGTTTTAATGCCTGAAACATCAAATAAAAACGGGTTTACCACTGTTAAAAGAGTTAACAACAAAATCATGAAACTCCCAATAATGAAAGTTTGTAAAATTAATTGGGGTATTGCCCAAATGGATGATAAGATCAAAAATGTCGAAGATCTTATTAAATTTGCGGAAAATGCAGCATATGATTCAAACAGGAAAGAAGAAGGAAATATAACGATCTATAAATAAGAAATAATTAGCAACTAAGTTCACGAAGAAACGCTAAGATTAGAACTATATTCTTAGCGTTACTTTTTATTATGGGATATGATTACCATGTCACGCCTTGGTATAAGTTTTCACCGAGTTTGTCATTTTGTTGCAAAAGGTTTGGCATTTTTGGATTTCAACAGTTTGTCATTTTTATGCCAAACCCCTGCAACTTTTATTTAAAAAAATTGACATCTTTTTAAGATTAACTGTTAATTGTTTTTGAATCTTACAGAAAATTATAAATATCAAATAATGATTCAATACGATTAAGTTTAACGGAGAGAATATGTATAGAACTAATAATAATCGAAATCTAAAATCAAAAACTATAATTTTTGTTTATTTCTTATTGCTTTTTATACCATCCATTATTTTAGCTCAAGACACTTGGGAGTATGTTTATGATCCATATCCTTACGTTGATGGTTATCACAGTGAGGATGTTGTAAAATGTTCTGATGGGGGCTATATCTTTTGTAGTACCGGCTTTGTGGAAGATCCAGAAAATCCTGGTTTTAATGTAGCCTCATTCGGTATTACTTTTAAAGTAGATTCCAACGGTATTTTAGAATGGATAGACCAAGATACTGTTGATTATATCCCATTAAGCAAAGATTATGGTTTAGCAGTCCTTACAGATGGAGGAATTGTTACAGCTGTTGGACCGGAATATGCTGGTTCATGTGCATTAATTAAAAGAGATGCTAATGGTAATAGAATTTGGCAGATTAATCCTGGTTTTGCACCTCATTCACTAATCGATGCGGAAGATGGTGGTGTTGTCGCTGTAGGTAATGCTCCATGGGAAGAGGACAATATAAAGAAGTTTTCTTCTGATGGCGTGCTACAATGGGGAAAACGTATTAGAGCAAGTAATCTTTTTTCAGTTATTCGTTCTTCGGAGTCTGGATATATTACAACAGGCAGATATGATGGTCAGAATTATGGAGATGTTGCGGTAGCAAAAACAAATACTAATGGTGATACACTATGGACAAAATATCTTGATGGATTTAATAGTACAGATGAAGGGAAAAGTGTAATTGAAACAATTTCTGGAGAAATTATTGTAGTTGGACGCACAAATTGGGCGGGATTTATCTGGAAATTAGATCAATTAGGAAATACATCAGATATAGAAATGATTGATGAAAGTATTGGATGGGCTACCTGGAGTGCAAATGAATATATTAATAACTCAATTATTACTTGGGGTGCTGGACCCAATAACCTGGCTAGATTTAATAGATTTAGTAGTGAGTTAGAGCATCTTGATACAGTGATTGATTATTGTTCCGGAGGAGATAAGGGTTTTCTCATTGAAGAAGAACATTTAATCTATTGTAAATGGCCAAATCTAACTGTAATCAAAACTCTGTATCAACCTACTGATATCGAAGGGTATATCATACCTGAAATTGAATGTAATTCACTTATGAATTATCCCAATCCATTTAATCCACAAACCAATATTTTATTTGATTTACCATTAAATATTGAAAATCCAGTTTTGGAAATTTATAATATCAAAGGTCAAATTATCGAATCAATCGGAATAATAACAAATCAGAATTCAATAATTTGGGATGCTTCGAAGCATTCTACAGGTATTTATCTCTATAAAATTAAAGCAGATAATTTTGTCAGTGGGGTAAAGAAAATGACGTTATTAAAATAATTTATCTTGCAGAACTTTATCCTGTTTCTAAAAAAAAGGAACATAATAAAATTTTGGAAAATTGGAGGTTACAATGAAAAATAATAAAACCAAACTGATAATATTCTTTTTCCCATTATTAATTATTAATTCTTCATTATTAATTAGCCAAAACACCTGGCTACAAACCTACGATCCTTTCTACGAAGCAATTTTTAGTGTTGAAGATGTTATTGTATGTTCTGATGGAGGATATGCAGTAAATGGAACTTGTGTTGATCTTGATACTCTCATTGGTTGGGGTTTTGTGATAAAAACGGATTGTGACGGTAATCTGCTTTGGGCAAGAAAAGACACTGTAAGTTTTCAACCGGAAAATGATTCAAGAGCATTTGTGGAAACCGAAGATGAAGGAATAATTTCAGCTTCATATCATTATATAAATGGTACCGCATTAATAAAAAGAGATACAAATGGAAATAGAGAATGGGTATGTTTATTAGCTGATATTTGTATAAATTCAATTGATAAAAATATTGATAATGAAATTATTATATCTGGTATTAGTTATCCAAATGCAATGATAGCAAAAATAAATGAAAATGGTGAAATAGTATGGCAAAATTATTTTGAATTCGAAAATTACGAATGGGGAAATATAAAATCTGTTATACAATCTACTGATGGTGGTTATTTATTAACTGGTTATGTAGAAGATATTGAAACTGAAAATGCTGTTTTAGTAATCAAAACAGATGCAAACGGCGACTCTCTCTGGACAAGGATTCTAGATGAGACCTCCGAAGATGATAAAGGTAAAACAATAATAGAAACAGAAGAAGGCGATATAATTGTTGGTGGTTACTTTGAAGGATTTTCCGGTTTTTTGTGGAAACTTGATTCAGGAGGTAACACAATTTGGTTAGAAATGGGATTGGAAAATTGCGGATATGGTTTTAGATCATTTGCAAAATCAAGTGATAATTCGATAGTTTCTATATTTGGTGATCTTGAAATAAATCATAGTCTTCGAAAATTTGATAGTGATTATAATATCGAATGGACGAACAATTTGCCATATTATAGTGGACACGGAGATAAAGCTGTAGGAATTACTTCGGAAGATAATATTGTTGTAGCTTTGAGAAATTATTCATCGTGCGCAGCTTTAATCAAACTTAATCCTGATGGAACAGATATAAACGAAAATTTGATTACTTTTTCAAAACCAATTTTAGAAGCCTATCCAAATCCATTCAACCCAATGATTAATTTTTCTTTTGGTTTAGAAGAGATTAGTGAAGTTGAAGTAAAAATATTTAACATCAAGGGTCAACTTGTTTCATCAATAAAAGAAGGTGTTCTTAATAGCGGTAAACATACAATTCCTTGGCAGGCAATAAATCTTTCATCCGGAATTTATTTTGCCCAATTACAAGTAAATAATGAAATTATAGAGTCAAAAAAAATAATCTTATTAAAATAAAAAGGAGAAAAGTAAGATGAAAAAAGGATTATGTTTGATTGGTGTTCTGTTTATAGTAAGCAGTTTAATGGGAAGCTACCTTGACGAAACCAAAACAATGGATACAACCTTGTTTAGTAATTTGTATGATGCGATTGATTATGATAGTGGTCACGATGAAGTTATGCGGTTTTATTGGAATAAATGGATGGAATCTGCAAACCCAAATCCTACCTCACGTTATGAAGGTGAGGATGGCTGGAGAGAATCGAGGGCAGATTATGATCCGATAAATTGGGCAAGTACTTATGCAAAAAATTCTTTAATCGGAGCACTTGCAGTTGACATTGATGATGATGATGCACAAGAATATCTAAATAATGTACAGGATCATTTGATTTATAATCCTTATTCCGCTCATAATAACTACCTTAATCTTGATAGCTTATGGGTAGAAGAATTCGCAGATGGTTCTTTTGGTGACTGTTTAACTTATGCAACATTATTAAATAATGTATCTTTTATAGTTGATAATTTGTGGCATTATAATGTGTCAAACCAAACTGATTTGTACACTAAACTCGAAGAACTTGCCGGTTGGGCAAATGAATTACTGAACGAATCCAACTTTGGCGGTGGCATTGCTTATTGTACAAATACCAATTATCCACCAGAATTAGATACAAGATACCATAATGGTCGTATTCGTCTGGCAGGCGCACTAGGATATGCAGGTTGTGTTTTGGGTAATGAAGATTTTATTGAAACTGCAGAATATGATCTCTTTGAAAGATCTTTACCTGGTGGAAAAAATGGATTTATAGAATTCATGACGTCAAACAGTGGTACCTACAATGAAGGCATAAGTTATACTGAATATACTTTTAAAGGTTTAACCAAGTTCTTTGTAGCACGCAAAAGACTTACATTTGACTTTTCAGGCATTGCAGATAATGAAAACTGGTTTGAAGATGATAGAATTAGAAGTATATATGTAAACAGCCTTGATCTAATATCACCTTCAATGACTATAGTGCCATTTGATGATGTCCATGAAACTTATATGAATAATAGTGGTAGAGTTAGTACTTACTATGGAAATCTTTATGGACCTAGAAAGTTCTTTACTGAAGCAATTACTTACTATTACCAATCACCAAATATTGAATCAGAATCAAGAGATCACATTAAATGGTTAGTGAATAATTATAAATCACATTCTGGTTATGCAAATTACTATACGGCTGAATGGAATACCAATAAATTTTATGCTTTTGAATATGACACAGGTAGAATCTTAGCAGGGCTTGGGAATACACCAGAGCATTTAACCGATGGTATTTACTCAAATGAAGAGTTAACTATTCTTAGACGTCCTATCCAAACTTACAATGACTATCAAGATTATCCGGTTCTATATATTAATCATGAAAATTCAATTGGAAATGCAGGACATGAGCATTCCGATCAATCCAGTTTTATACTTTATTACAAAGATATACAATTGCTTATTGACCCGGGTTACAGACCAAGTTATTGGAGTTACTGTATTGCAAAAGAATGGCTTGCTTCTCCTTTTGCGCATAATGTAATCATGGTTAATCCTTATGATGACTATTACAATACACACTCTGTTCCGGATACTGTTCTTCTTGAGGAAAACGAGTTAGACGGTGATTATCGGGATTTATTCAATGATTTAGATGAATGGAATGACCCAGATAATAATAATCCAAATCATATCAAATTTAAATTTTTGAATTTTGAACCTATCGGAGATGCTGGGAGTTATGACGATATTAATCCATTGAATCCAGCATTTAAGAATTATTTAGTATCTAACAGCAATACAACACATCTTCAGATTGAGCTTGATTATGACCATCCTCAGATTGAACAACCAGATCCTTATGGTCATTATGGTCATTATCCTACGGATTTAGCAAATGATTCAATTAATATAAAACGTAATTTCTATTCATTTGATTTAGAATCAGAAGATTCATATTTTATCATATTTGATAAATTAACCAGTTCTGATCACACAAAGACAAATGAATTTATGAACCAATTGCACTTTTCGTTATATCCGGTTCCAGGAAATAATAATGAATATTCGAGTCATCCTGATAATATAAATGATCCCTCCTTAACTAATGGAAGATTCACATATACTCATTTTCAGGATCAAGATACTGTTTATCTTCATGGCGCAATGGGTAATAATGGTATATCTGAATATTCAATTCGGGACACATTACCACAAGGATTATATTATTGTTATACATGGACAGATACTCTTCTTCCACCGCAATGGATGCATAAATGTATGCGTACAAAAACAAGTACAGATGAAGATGAACAATTCCTTACTCTCCTTATCCCATCTGAAGATGGTGATACACCAATTGAATATGTTGAAAACTCTTCTACTGGTTATGGAGTGAAGTACAAAATTAATCCAAGTGATACTTGTGACACTTATGCAGCAGTTTATTCTGGTGATACACATTTCAGATTTA
>JAUVKM010000246.1 GCA_030596265.1 Candidatus Cloacimonadota bacterium | reverse complement strand
TTTTTAGGGCATTCTTCTCCACCATGAAGAGAGCATGGCTGACATGGTAAATCAGCTGACAACAGTATTGCTTTCTTGTTCATGGGAGCAAATCCCAGCTTGGGATGAGTTGCTCCAAAGATGGCAATTTGCGGTTTTTCTAATGCCGCTGCAATATGCATTGGTCCACTATCATTCGTAATAACGGCATCCATCTTATTCATTATATACACAAGCTGCTGCAGATCTAGTTTCCCGCACAGATCAACGATATTGGTTTTAGTTAAGGAATTCAATTCATCCGCCAAAAGTCTTTCCGCTTTTGAACCAAATATTAAAAATCGGCAATTCCATTTAATGGGAACAGAATCGATAAATTCGGCTAACTGTTCAACAGGATATTGCTTTGTTTTATGAAGTGCTCCCGGGAAAAGTCCGATGTATTTTGTTTTGTCAGATACTGGTAATATCTCCGGCATCACTGCATTATTTGCATGAAACAACTTAGGAATTATTACTTCACTTTCTAATCCCATTTTCCTTAGTGCAGTAAAATATAGCGCAACTGTCGATGAAATTGTCTTATTGGTTCTTTTCTTTACAATTTTCCTGCGTAACAGGTGTTTTTTATTATATGTAACTGTTTGCTTTGCATTTATAAAGTTTTTTATAATTAGTGTATTGAATTTAGAATGAAGATCAATTGCCAAGTCAAATTTGAGTTTTCTGAGATTTTTCAGGAGCAAATATTTGTTTTCCCAATAATGGATTTCATCCACACAATTGAACATTTCTACTATTGGCGAATATACTCTCTTCGTGAGATAATGTATTTGCGCTTCGGGAAATTCATTGCGCAAAGCTTGCACCGCAGATTGAGTGAGAACAATATCTCCAAGAGAGCTAAGACGAATAACTAATATTTTTTTCATTTGTTGGAATCAGGATTCTAAGAATTAATCCTGCTTCAGGTTCCTTATAATCTCTGGAACTTTCTTTATTGCTTCTAATATTTTATTGGAATTCTTACCGCCTGCCATTGCCATATCCGGTCTGCCGCCACCTTTTCCTCCAACCAGTTCAGCAACTTTGCCAATTATTTTTCCAGCATGATATTTATTTGTAAGATCTTTCGTAACAACTATTAGGATAGAAACTTTCCCTTCAACTTCGGCAAATAGAACACCAATTCCCGATTTCAGTTTATCCCGAAGTTGGTCACCAATCTGACGAAGCATTCCGGGATTCTGAATATTGATCTTGGCAATAACAACTTTAGTTCCATCGATATCTATTGCATTTTTAATAAGCTGATCTAAAGTGTTTCCGGCAGATTTCACTCGAATAGTTTTCAGTTGAATATGTAAATTCTTATTCTCACTGATCATTTTATTTATCTTTTCTATCAGTGATGAAGAAGGAGCATTCAACTGACGTCCGATCTCATCAATTTCATCTTCTAATATTTTAATATATTTTTCAGCTTTCACTCCGGTAATTGCTTCAATTCTGCGAATTCCGGCAGCAATAGATGATTCGGAAGTTATTTTGAAAAGTCCTATCTCTCCTGTATATTTCAAATGAGTTCCACCGCAAAGTTCTTTAGAATAATCTCCGATACTCACAACCCTTACAGTTTCTCCATACTTTTCACCGAATAGTGCAACAGCACCTTCTTTTTTTGCATCTTCAATACTCATTATTTCTGTTTTAATTGGTAAGCATTCACGAATTTTCTCATTCACAACTCTTTCAATAATATCAAGTTCATGTTTATCTACCTGTTTAAAATTTGTAAAATCAAAACGTAGATGATCGGAATGCAGGTAAGAGCCTTTCTGCTGAATGTGCTCTCCTAAAACACTTTTTAATGCCTTGTGTAAAATGTGTGTGACTGTATGATTTCTGGCAATATCCATTCGTCTTTCAACATCTATTTCTGCTGTAAATTCTTTTTTGTTTATCTCTCCTTTCTGCAATTTACCCAAGTGTATAAATTGGTCTGCATCTTTTTGGACATCAGTAATTATTATTTCACATTTATCATTGAAAATTTTACCACTGTCAGCAATTTGTCCACCGGATTCAGCATAGAACGGTGTTCTATCTAAAACTATTTTCACATTATTATTTTCTAAATTGTATTTCAAGATTTTACAGGTTGATGAGTTTTCTGCGTAACCTACAAATTCAGTTGGAACGTAATCAGATAGTTTTACCCAATCAATATCGTCTGTTTTCAGATCAAATTTTGCAGCATCACGTGCACGTTGACGTTGCTTTTCCATCTCAATTTTAAAACCTTCCTCATCAACAGTTAAGCCTTTCTCTTCTGCCATTATTTTAGTAAGGTCAAGTGGGAATCCGAATGTGTCATGGAGTCTGAAAGCATCGTCACCGTCAATCATACGTTTTAATTCAATTAATTTAAGCAATTTTACATCTTTAAGTCGTTGAGCTAGTTTTATAACCTTTTGTAGAAAATTCTGGTATTCAAAGTGGTCTCTAATTTCAAATAAAGTAGTATTTGCTCCAAAATAATCTATTTCATTTGAATTCATTTGATCATAAAATGGAAGTTGCATTAAGTAATAACGAATTTCTTCTATCTTCTGCCAATGACTTTTCATAACTTGATCAAAATATATTAATCCAATATTTAAGGTTAGATTAAACCTTATTTCCTCTGCTTTAATGATCATCTTGATGTGAGCCTGTTTTTCTCTAAGTTCTGTAAAATGATATCCCATCAAATCTACAACCACATCAACAAGTTTGTAAAGAAAAGACTCTTTCATATTCAGCAAGTGACCATGTCGAGCAGCTCTTCGTAAGATTCGACGTAATACATATCCTCTACCTTCATTAGAAGGCATTCCACCATCTGCAATTGCAAAAGTTAAAGCTCGAATATGATCTGCAATCACACGATGAGAAGTTCCCCGTTCATCAGAAAAATATTTTATTCCGGAAATTTTAGTAATTTTCTCAATAATCGGCATAAAGAGATCGGTGTGGTAATTTGAATCTTTTTTCTGCAGAACTTGAACTATTCTTTCAAAGCCTGCACCTGTATCAACATACTTATTTTCAAGCTGATTCAGGGCACCATCTTCATCACGGAAGAATTGAATAAAAACAAGATTCCAAAGTTCAATATATCGATGACAATCACCATTCACCTTGCATTTATGATCGGGATCATCTTTTAAGTTACAAAATTCTTCACCTCTATCAATGTGGATCTCAGAGCATGGACCGCAAGGACCGGTATTTCCCATCTCCCAGAAATTATCTTTATCACCGTGATATTCAATATGAGATTTTTCAATATCTGTTTGGTTTTCCCAAAACTCATAAGCTTCTTTATCAGAATTATAAACAGTTGCATAAAGTTTATTCTTGGGAAGCTTCCAAACATCGGTAAGTAATTCCCAAGCCCATTCAATCGCTTCCTTTTTATAATAATCTCCAAACGACCAGTTGCCCAGCATTTCAAAGAATGTGTGATGATATCCATCTCTTCCAACTTCATCCAAATCGTTATGTTTTCCACCGGCACGAATGCATTTCTGACTGTTTACAACTCTTTTATATTCCGGTTTTCTTTTCCCTAAGAATATATCCTTGAATTGGTTCATGCCTGCATTTATAAAAAGAAGTGTGGGATCATCTATTGGAATTACAGGTGCAGAAGGGACAATTTTATGTTCCTTCT
>JAUVKM010000296.1 GCA_030596265.1 Candidatus Cloacimonadota bacterium | reverse complement strand
GCAATTCTGGCAGCTCTTTCTATTGGAAATCTATATACTCCACAACTGATCGCAGGAAATGCAATTGATCTGATACCGTTATGCCTGGCGAGATCTAATGAGTTCTTATAACAGCCAATTAGCAGATCATCCTCTTTGGTTTTTCCACCATGCCATACAGGACCAACAGTATGAATTATATATTTTGCAGGAAGATTATAGCCTTTTGTGATCTTTGCCTTTCCTGTTGCACAACCACCCAGTTTTCTGCATTCACGTAATAGTCCCTCACCGGCTGCATTATGAATAGCACCATCTACACCTCCGCCACCAAGAAGAGTTGTATTCGCAGCATTTACAATTGCATTAACTTTCATTTTTGTTATATCACCTTTCATCACTTGAATGTTTTTTAATAATTTGCCTTCAATTGTCTCAAGTATTTGTATTGTGTTTAATCCCAGTTTTGTGATTTGGTATTTTTGGTATGAACTTCCGGGTTTATTCGGGAATTTGTAGGTAATAAGTTTATTTGATCTCAGTAGTGATATTGCGCGTTTGAAATTTCCGGATTTTCCCTTTCGTCCAAGTTTTTCTGATATTTGTTTAGTGGAAATTTCTTGAAGTGAACAAATTTTTATTATTTGATAATGTAATTCTGTAAGGTTCATAGGGTCCCAATCAGAAACTGCAGGAGTTATTGGTAAATTTATCTGGTCTAAATTCAAAAGTTTCTTTTTTGAAAGCGGTCCTCTCATCTTCCTGTAACGGTTAATTAAACTGTTTGTTGAAACATCGTGTGAGCTAATTACTTTTGAAGAATTCAGCTCAGGCAATATCTTCTTGGCAAGCTGTTTTCCCAGTTCTACACCCCATTGATCAAAACTGAATATGTTCCAAATAATACCTTGTGTAAATATTTTATGTTCATACATTGCGATAAGGCTTCCAAGAGTACGCGGAGTTATTTGCTTGAAAAGAATTGAATTTGTGGGTCTGTTACCTTTAAAAACTTTGTAAGGAAACAATTTATTTATTTGCTCTTTTGTCTTTCCCATCTTTTTCAATTCGGAAATTACGTCCTCTTTTGTTTTTCCATTCATCAAAGCTTCTGTTTGAGCGAAGAAATTTGATAGTAATTTCTGATGATGATCTCCAACGGGATTATGAGAAATTGCTGGAGCTAAAAAATCGCAAGGTATCATTTTAGTTCCCTGATGAATTAGTTGATAAAAAGCGTGTTGTCCATTTGTTCCCGGTTCTCCCCAGATTATTGGACCAGTTTGATACTTCACATCATTACCGGCACGATCTACATATTTTCCACTGCTCTCCATATTTACTTGCTGGAGGTAAGCTGGAAATCTATGGAGGTATTGGTCATAAGGTAAAATTGCTTCGCTTTCTGCACCGAAAAAATTATTATACCAGATGCCGATGAGTGCAAGGACGACGGGGATATTTTCTTTGAAAGGAGTTTTCTTGAAATGATTATCCATGGCATGAGCACCGTCTAATAATTTCTCAAAATTATCGAATCCAATTGTGCAGGAAATGGAGAGCCCGATTGCGCTCCATAGTGAATATCTTCCACCTACCCAATCCCAGAAACCAAACATATTTTCCGGATCGATACCGAATTCCGTTACACTTTTTTCATTTGTAGAAATTGCTATAAAATGCTTTTTGATAAAATCTATATCTTTTGCTTGGGACAGAAACCATTTACGTGCAGAATGTGCATTGGTCATTGTTTCCTGGGTAGAAAATGTTTTTGATGCTATCATAAAAAGTGTGGTTTCTTGATCTAGTTTCTTCAATGTTTCTACCAGATGAGTACCATCCACATTAGATATATAATGAGCATTAATTCCTTTATTGTATGGTTTAAGAGCTTCTGTAACCATTAAGGGCCCAAGGTCAGATCCACCAATTCCGATATTTACTATATCTGTTATTGCTTTACCGGTAAACCCTTTCCACAGCCCGGAAGTGATCTTACCGGAAAATTCTTTCATTTGTCCAAGAACTTTTTTTATGTCGGGCATTATATTTTTTCCATCAAGTAACACCGGTTTATTGGAACGGTTTCTAAGGGCTGTATGTAAAACTGCACGATCTTCTGTTTCGTTGATCTTTTCACCGGAGAACATGTCATTAATGGCTGATTTTAAATCGATCTCTCTAGCTAACTTTAAGAGCAATTCCATTGTCTCCTCAGTGATGATGTTTTTAGAAAAATCAATGAGAATATTTTCAAAATCAAGTGAGAATTTAACAAAACGTTTTTTATCTTTCTTAAATAAATCTTTCATTTGAATTGTTTTCATTTTCTGAAAATGTTCTTCTAGGTTCATCCACGAATTCGTCTTTGTTGGGTCGATCTTGTTTAACATAATTTACTCCACACCAATATATTACCTAACATATGGAATTTAGATACTGTAATAATAGTCAAACTATTTTTACACTCAAAACATATTTTAAAGATGATTCTTTATAAATTCAATACTCTTCTTTGCGATTAATTCTTTATCATAATCCATTGGTGCAACATGATAAGAATTTTCCAACCAGATCAATTCTTTATCTTTTGATCCCAATTTTTTCATTGTATATGTTGCGCTTATTTTGGGAAC
>JAUVKM010000026.1 GCA_030596265.1 Candidatus Cloacimonadota bacterium | reverse complement strand
TTGATTTTCGTTTTAATTTTTTCAAAGGAGATATCGATTCTCAAGCTGCTCAAATGTTCAATATTGGTTCCAGTTACGAAATTACAACAAACTCCTTTATCTCTGCTGGTGCAGGGTTGAAACTGTATCAAAATTCAGATGTACCGGATTCTGATTATTCAAGATTGAACTTCAAAATGAAGATCTCACAGAAATTTTAAATATGAAAATAGTAAAATATGCTATCATATCCTTTATATTATTCGTTATATTTCGGATATTATTCATAACGAATTTTTGGCATAACTTAGAACATAAAGCAAGTGATGTTTTCTTTATGTTAAGAGGAGAACGTGAGATCTCTGGTGATATTGTAATCGTTGAAATTGGTGATGACACATTCAACACCTTAAATGAACGCTGGCCATTCCCTAGGGAATATCATGCAAAACTTATCGAGAACCTGGAAATGGCAGGAGCAAGCCAGATAATCTTTGATATTGAGTTTACCGAAAGGACAAATATTGATTCAGATTCTAGGTTAGCTGCAACTATTGCCAAATACGATAATATAATTCTTTCAGGAAAACTTATTCGAACTCAATATAATAATTCCCTAAGAGAGCAGTTACTTTCACCTATCTCACTATTAACCCAAACAGGTACGAAATGGGGAACAGTAAACATCTCGGTTGATCCCGATGGATTTGTAAGGCGTTATGAATTATTCCAGAAAAGAGCAAAAGAGATCAAACTTTCTATCGGCGCTATTGCAATGGCACACCACTATAAACTTGATATTCTGTCGGAATACATTGAAAATTATCCAAAGTTCTTTAAAATTGGAAGTAATTACATTCCTAAAGTTACTTCAAAAAGTGCTTTAATAAATTATTATGGTCCTGCCAGAACATTTAATACATACGATTATGCAGATATAATAGATGATTCTACTTTTACAACTTCTTTTGAGAAAGAGCTGGAAACTAATCTTGATCAATATTACCAACTTGCAGGAAATTTTAAAAATAAGATCGTACTTATTGGTCTTACCTCTGTAGAGTTCCACGATACGCATCATATGCCCTTTTTCTCTGAAAATAACCAGTTAATGCCTGGTGTGGAGATACATGCAAACTTTATTGAAACGGTTTTAAGAAACGATTATCTAAAACAATTTCCGATGATTCCATATCTTCTATTTATTTTTATAGTTACAATATTACTCTTTATCTTTAATTCATTAATTAGGCCAACAATTTCAGTTTTTATCAATTTGGCCCTTATCATCGGCTTTACCTGGTTCTCTTATTTCTTGTTCAGCACTAAACAAACATTAATACCCATATTAGAAATACCGATACTTATTATCATTATATATATAGTGGGTTTGGTTCTACAATATATTCAAACAGTAAAGGAAAGAAAATTTATTAAGCAGGCTTTTGGACAATATATAGCTCCCGAACTTGTTGAAGAACTTATCAAAGATCCTAAAAAACTTGAATATGGCGGGGTTCAAAAAGAGGTAACAGTACTTTATTCTGATATTGTATCTTTTACTCCTTATACAGAAAGTCACACTCCAAAAGAAACAGTTGATATTCTTCGAGAGTATTTAACTGAAATGGTAAACATTATAACCGAAAACAAAGGAACCTTAGATAAATTTGTTGGAGATGAGATCGTAGCGATGTTCGGTGCACCGGTCGATTTAGAAGATCATGCATATTATGCCTGCAAAACGGCAATGGAAATGAGACATAGGATGACTGAACTACATGAGAAATGGGAATCAGAGAATAGAGATCCGTTTGAAATTGGAATTGGTATCAATACAGGCGTAGTTACTGTTGGCAACCTAGGTTCCGAGCAGATATTTGATTATACCGCAATCGGCGATAATATGAACGCTGGTGCAAGAATAGAAACACTTACAAGAGATTATGAAACTAAAAACAATATCATCATAAGCGATAGTACATATGAACAAGTAATTGATAAAGTAGAAGCAAATTATATTGATGATGCAACAGTTAAGGGAAAAAAAATTGTAATTAGAATTCATGAACTGTTAAGCATCAAATAAAGTCGCTTTTTCAGAAGTGCTTACTAATGAATGATATGCGTTAAAAAGAAAATGTTAAAAAAAAACTAATTTATATGACTATAGTGTGAAAAATATCTTAAAGGCATATAGTTCAATGCTTTAAAGGTTTTTATTTAAACATAAATAATGTGAAATAATTGCAGAAATGCATAAAAACCCTTTAAAAATGGCTATCTATAGTTTTTTTTATTGACAAGAATTTTTGAAAAAGGAAAAACTAAATGCATGTTTGTTAACCCAATAAAATAAGGAGGATTTGAATGAACAGACAAGAATTAATTATTAAGATTGCGGAAGAAGCTGGTGTAACAAAAAAAGCTGCAGGACTTGCATTAAATGCTATGATTGATGGCATTACTCTTGCATTAGAAAAAGGTGATAAAGTATCATTAGTAGGTTTTGGTACTTTTAAAGTAAACCACAGAAACGCTCGTACAGGTGTTAATCCTCAAACAAAACAAAAAATTCAAATACCTGCACGTGATGTTCCAGTTTTTAAAGCTGGTAAAAAACTTAAAGACGCTGTTAAGTAGAGAAGTGTTTAGTAAATAAAAGCAAGAGTAAAAAAACTCTTGCTTTTATTTTATCTATTTTTTATTGAGATAACAAATATAAAAATGCAAAGAGGATAATATGAAATTTTCTATTGAAAAGCTAGATTTACAAGCTCAAATTCAATATCTTTATAATATTGTACCAAGTAAAAACACTATGCCAATACTAACAAATTACTTGATAGAAGCAGATGAACAGAATAATGTTATTAAATTTACTGCTACAGATCTTGAGATAACAGTAGTTGTTGAATTTGAAGCCAATATTGCTGAAGGTGGTAAAACCGCAGTATCTGCAAAAAATCTCAATGAGATTATTAATTCGTTACCAGAATCTATGATTCATTTCATATTAGAGGAAGACAGATTAAAGATAAATTGTGAACGATCTAAATTTAATTTGCTATGTGCTGAGAGTAGTCAGTTCCCTCTTGTACCACAAAAGGATTTGACAAATGTAATTACTCTAGATGCAAAAATGTTTAAAAAGATGATAGATAATACACAATTTGCTGTATCCTCAGAAATAAATCGTCCGATATTCTCAGGAATTTTCTGGAAGATGGCTGCAGATTCTCAATTGATGGTAGCTACAGATGGTAAAAAGATTGCTGAATTCAAACTCAATAAACAAATAGATCTTCCTCAACCTGTTGAGCAAATTATCCCCACAAAAGGGTTTCTTTTCCTCGATAAGGTTATTACTGATGATCTACCTGAAATTGCTGTACTTATTGAATCTAATCGTGTTATGTTCGCTTATGGAAACTATACGATCTTTACACATATTATTGAAGGAAGATTTCCTGATTATACAAAGGCAATTCCTACAAATAATAATAATGTTCTTGTTATAAATAAAAAGAAATTACGCGAAGCTGTGAAGAGAGTATCGCTTCTTGCATCTGAAGAGACTTTTAAGGTCAAACTTGATATTGCAGACAAATCTCTAACTATTAGTAGTGTTAAACGCGAGGAAGGTGAGGCCAATGAAAAAATTGAAGACATCAAGTATTCCGGTGAACCCCTAACGATTGCCTTTAATTATAGATACCTTATTGCAATACTTGCAGTTGTAGAATCAGATGAAATAGAGATTAGAATGGGAAAATCTAATGAACCTGCTCTTTTCTTTAATACTGAAACAAAAGAATATTTCAATGCCAGATTCTTATTGATGCCACTTCGGTTAGTTTAGGTTGCTGATATCTTCACTCAAAATAAAGAATTTTCGTAATTATTCGAATTTTAAATTAAAATTCGATCCAGAAGGAGCACTGATTCTTGGTGAAAATGGAATTGGTAAAACCAATCTACTGGAGTCAATATCATATTTTGCTTTTGGGAAATCATTTCAGACCAGTAGAGATTTAGAGCTGATAAATTTTTCAAAAGCATTTTTTCGTATTGAAGCAAAATTTGTAATACAGAATAAACTACATTCTTTTGAAGCAGCATCAGATAGATTAAAAAAAGTAATTAAGATCAACAATGTAAATATTGCACGAATTAGTGAGCTTTACAAACACTTGAAAGTTGTCTATTTCTCTCCAAATGATACAGAGATAATTGCTGGTTCACCTGTTTTCAGAAGAAGTTTTATTGATCAGGCAATTTCGCAATACTCATTTGAATATATCGAATCTCTAAGGAACTATAAAAGAATATTAAAACAACGTAACGCTTTGTTCAAAACAGATTATTCAACTAAAGAAAAAAGAGCATGGGATGAGCAATTTGCTCAAGTAGGTACAAATATTATTGAACTCAGATTAAAATATCTGGCAAATTTTACTCCATTATTAGAAAAATACTATAAAGAGATAAGTGGAGCCAGAGAAAAATTAAATGCGAACTATAAATATTCTTTTCCAAATAATGATGAAAATATTTACGATAGTTTAATAGCTCATTTATTACGGATAGAGGAGCAGGAAAAGCATCAGGAGAGAAGCCTTTCTGGACCGCATCTTGATGATATTGATATCTTGATCAATTCCCATTCAGCCAGGAATTTCAGTTCTCAAGGACAGAAAAGATCTATTGCGATAGCAATGCGACTGGTTCAAACTGAACTAATCAAAGAAAAAGATGATGATACGCCCATTTTAATGTTCGATGATGTCCTTGCAGATCTTGATAAAATGAGGGCTGAGAGGATAATAAGAATGCTTAAAGGAAAACATCAGATATTTATTGCAACTCCAAATATTACAAATTATAGATCGTTTGGTTTACCTGAAATTGATTTAAAACATGAATTAGGAAAAACAAGTGAGACTAAATAAAAGTATTTTCGGTTGGATGATGTATGATTTTGCAAACTCGTCATTTACAACTATTATTGTAACTGTGATCTACAGTGTCTATTTTAAGAATGTTGTTGTAGATCAGGGTGAACTTGGAACAGCTTTGTGGGGAAGAGCCATAAGTATTTCTATGCTGATGGTTGCAGCAACTGCGCCAATATTTGGTGCTGTAGCAGATTTCTCAAGAGCAAAGAAGAAATTCCTATTCTATAATTGTTATTTAACAGTTATTTTTACAGCCCTATTATTTTTTGTTCAAGCTGGTGATATTTTTATGGGAATGCTTTTCTTCATAATTGCAAATTTTGCATTCAATAGTGGAAATGTGTTTTATAATGCACTTCTTCCTGATATTGCTCCTCGTGAAGAAATAGGCAAAGTTTCAGGTTGGGGCTGGGCTACAGGTTACATTGGAGGACTTGTTGCACTGCTACTCATGCTGCCCCTTGTTCACAATAATTGGATACGCCTTGTATTTCCAACGGTAGCAGCTTTCTTCGGGATATTTGCAATTCCAACTTTTATTCTTCTGAAAGAGATTAAAAAGCCATCTAAAAGAACAAATTACTTTAGAACTGCATTTAAGCGAATAAAACGATCTTCACAAAATATTAAAGATTTTAGAGAGCTTATTAAATTTATAATTAGCTATCTTATTTATAACGATGGAATAATAATTGTAATCAGTTTTGGGGCGATATACGGCGCAACTAAATTTGGAATGGATACAAAGCAATTGATCACTTATTTTGTAATTGCCAATGTCACTTCGATGATCGGGGCTTTTATTTTTGGATATATTTTCGATAAAATTGGAGCCAAAAAAACAATTAGTATAACACTTGTAATCTGGATTGCAGTTGTAATCTGGACATTCATGTGTAAAGGTGTTAATGAATTTTATCTTATTGGAATGCTGGCGGGAATTGCAATTGGATCAAGCCAATCCAGTAGTAGAGCAATGCTGATACTTCTTACTCCTGATGATAAAATGACAGAATTTTTCGGTTTCTATTCTGTAACCGGACGTATTGCTTCAATTCTTGGTCCTCTTGTTTATGGGGAGGTTTCCCGTATAACCGGAGATCAGAAATGGGCAATCCTTTCAGTTGGCCTGTTCTTCATTGCCGGTGCTATTGTTTTGCAAACTGTGAATGAAGAAAAAGGTAAGCTAACTGCCTTAAATTGGAAAGAAGACATTGACGAAAATGAAAATTAGTTTACAAAAAAGATTATCATAAAATATTTGAATAAAATTTTGTAGAATAATTGGAGGATAAATGCAGCGAACAATGCTTTTATCAAAAATACACCGCGCTAATATTACATTCCGCGATCTAAATTATGTCGGTAGTATAACAATCGATAAAATATTTTTAGATAAAACAGGAATATTGGTTGGCGAGAAAGTTGATATTTATAATATCAGCAATGGGAATAGATTTGCAACATATGTTTTAGAAGGTGAATCCGGTTCAGGTATTATTGGCATAAATGGTGCTGCTGCACGTTTAGTCAGTATCAACGATAAAGTTATAATTGCAAGTTATGGCTTACTGGATGAAGAAGAACTAAAAAACTATTCTCAAAAGATTCTTATCGTAGATGATGACGAAAATATAAAATACCATCTAAAATAATGAAACCAAAACTTATCAATTTCATTGAAGAGATGTCTACTATCTGTAGACAACTAAAGGGAAAGATCGGTTTTGTTCCAACAATGGGGTTTCTGCATGATGGACATCTTAGTCTTGTAAGTGAAGCAAAGAGAAAAACTGACATTGTAATCGTAAGTATATATGTAAATCCAACTCAATTTAGTGCGAATGAAGATCTCAGTAGTTATCCAAGAAATATTGAACGCGATATTGAGCTTCTTACAAACTTAGATGTTGACTACATTTTTTTCCCAACAGATGAACAAATGTATCCTGATGGTTATAAAACCTGGCTAAATGTTGATGAAATTACACAAGTTTTATGCGGGAGATCTCGTCCTACACATTTCCGTGGAGTTATAACAATAGTAGCAAAATTGATGAATATTATTGATCCTGATCTTATGTTTATGGGGGAGAAAGACTTCCAACAATTGGTTGTATTAAAACAGATGGCTAAAGATTTGAATTTCCGAACAAAGATAGTTAGATGTCCTATTATAAGAGAGAAAGATGGTCTTGCCTTAAGCTCCCGAAATAAGTATTTATCATTTGCTGGGAGAAAGAAGGCATTATGCCTGAATAAATCGCTTCTACTGGCTCAAAAACTATTTAGTAGGGGAATAATCTCTTCCAATAAGATAATCTCACAAATGACCGATTTGATAGAAGAAAATGAAGGTATTATAGATTATGTCGAAGTATTTGACCCTGAAACATTGGAGCATATTCCTAAACTTGTAAGTGGAAGCAGAATTGCACTTGCAGTTATTATAGAAAATACCAGGTTAATTGACAATATTAAAATAGTCTAATTTTCAAAAAGGAAAATTCATGGAACAAGTTAATATTCTCATTATCGGAGCAGGTGTAATAGGCTTGGCTGTTGCCAGAGAGCTTAGTAAAGAATTTGAAGATATAGTACTTGTAGAGAAAGAAAAAACATTTGGAAGGCATACCAGCAGCAGGAACAGTGAAGTTCTACATTCAGGGATATACTATCCGGAAGGTTCATTAAAAGCTCGTTTATGTGTTAATGGAGTTCAAGAACTTTACAGATATACAAAAGAGAAAAATATTCCTTTTAGAAACTGTGGAAAACTTATTGTTGCAAATAACAAAGAAGAACTATCAATACTAGAAAAACTGAAAGACAATGGTAAGAATAATGGTGTTCCAAACCTGCAGATCATTAATGAATCTGAGTGTAAGAATTTAGAACCACAAGTGAAAGCTGAATATGCACTGAAAGTGCCATCAACGGGGATTATTGATTCACATATATTAATGCAGACGTTAGAGAGTAATGCTGAAAATAATGGAGCTTTCATTGTGTATAATATGGAAGTGATTTCAATTGACAAATTAGCTGAAGGATATCTTGTTAATTTTGCAAATAGTGAAGTATTTAAAGCAAACACAATTATTAATTGTGCAGGATTACATTCTGATAAAATAGCTAAAATGGGTGGAATAAATATTGAGCGTGAAAACTTGCAATTGCATTGGTGCAAAGGAGAATATTATAAATCCTCAAAGATCAAAGATATAAATCACCTAATTTATCCGGTTCCAGATCCTAATGGAATTTTCTTGGGAATTCACCTGACAATTAATTTACAGGGTGAAGTTCGATTTGGACCTAATGCTTATTATGTTGATAAACTTAATTATGAAATGGATGAAATACATAAACCTGAATTCCTAGAAGCGATAAAAAACTACATAAAAATTGATGAGGAAAACCTTCATCTTGACGACTGTGGAATCCGAGCAAAACTACAGGAAGAGGGTGGGGAATTTAGAGATTTCTATATTAAAGAAGAATCTGAGAAAGGCTTTCCTAACTTTATAAATTGTATAGGTATAGAATCACCGGGATTGACCTGTTGCTTGACCATTGCTAGAGAAGTGAAAAAGTTAGTTAAAGGCTAATAATATTTGAAGTATTTAGATATGATATTAGCATATATGTACAATTCAGGAGATTGTTAAAATGAATAGAAATTATTATGTTGATACAAAGGAAAAATTCAATCAATTCATAAGTAAGGCAAAGAAGCAAAGAGCAATTGCTATTGATACAGAATTTCTCTGGCGAGATACATACTTTCCAATTTTAGGTTTAATTCAAGCTGCATTTTCAAAAGATGAATGTTACCTGATCGACACAATTACAATTAAAGATATTTCTGCTTTTGGAGGGATATTAGCAAATAGTAATATTGTGAAAATTTTTCACGATGCTAAACAGGATCTGCAAATATTATCCAGAGCTTGTAATTATATTACCCCTGTAAATATTTTTGATACTCGTTGTGCTGCTGGATTTGCAGGTTTAGATCATACAATTTCATTAGCAAAACTGATCGAAGAGTTATTTGGTGTTACTCTTCCAAAAAGTGAAACAACAACAGATTGGACAAAGAGACCTTTAACTGAAAACCAAATTCAATATGCTATTGATGATGTGATTTATATGTGTGAAATTCGTAATATTTTATTAGATAAAATTGAACAAAATGGTTTTGAACACTGGTTGTTAGATGAAATGAAAGTTTATGAAAACAGTGATCTTTATAGAAAGATTTTACCTGATGAAAGATACCTAAAATTGAAAGGTATAAAAAGATTATCTCTGGATCAACTTAGACGGGTAAAGCACTTAGCTGCCTGGCGTGAAATTGAAGCAGAAAAGAGAAACATACCCAAAACTTATATTATTAAAGATAATGTGTTGTTTAAAATAGTTCATACAAGTCCTCAAAATATCCAAGAACTACATGAATTTCAGCTTGTTCCACCGGGAATCATACGAAAATTTGGTGCTGAGATTATTGAGATTATCAAGAAAGCAGAAAGTTCTGATGAAAACCTAACTCAAATTCAGAAGAATTTGAAAATAGTTATCAATGGCAATGAGTTAACAAAACTGAAACAGTTTGTAATAGATAAAGCAAAAGAGTATAATATATCGATTGATTTAATCGCTACTCGTGCAGATTTAATTAAGCTCTTAGAAGATAAGAAAACAAGTAATCTAGGAAATAATACACTGCTTAAAACTTGGCGAAAAGATATTTTTTGTTCTCTTTTTATGTGTTAATAATTAAACGCAGAGTTACGCTGAAGAATATAGAAAAGATAAGAAAATGACTTAAGTATACAGTGGATTTTTTAAGATACTACATGAAATTTATATTGTATCATATGTTTCTTATAAATCTGCGTTGAATAAAAGGAGTTATTATGCAATTTTCTGAAGAGTTCTTATATCATATCTGGGATGCTCAACATTTAAGAAAGAGTTTAACTACAATATCTGGTAAAGATTTAGTCATTAAATTTCCCGGACGCTGGAATACAGATTCGGGAGCAGATTTTAAAGATGCAATTCTTGAGTTAAATGGGGAAATTCAAAAAGGTGATGTAGAGATCGATCTAACTTCGTATCACTGGAAATCCCACTCTCATAACGAAAACCCTGAATTCAATAGTGTTCTTCTACACATCGTTTACGAAGATAATGGGAAATACCCTTACACTATAAGTGAAGATGGCAGTAAAATTGAAATCCTTGAGATTAAAGAACAATTAGAAGATGACATTAACAAGCTTATAAAACACTACTCAGGAGAACCTTATTCAGAAAAAGACAAAACATGTAAATTATTCAACAAAATGACAAAAGATGAAACAGAAGATTTTCTTACAAAGATGGGAATGATACGTTTTGAGAAGAAAATAAAAAGATTTAGTGCGGAACATTTCTTCAGTGATTTTGATCAATTGCTCTACATGGGATTCATGGAAGCTTTGGGTTACAGTAAGAATAAATACCAAATGCTGCAGATCGCCTTGAATATCCCTTATAATGACCTTAAACAATTTCATAATGAAGGAATGACAAAAGAAGAGTTTGTAGCAACTCTGCTTGGCTCTTCGGGACTAATTGACCATCTTCCAGTCACAATTTCTAACGATCAAAAAGAGAACTGGCAATTACTCTTCCAAAAACAGAAATTCGTTAATAAACCTTCTGAAATAAAATGGAAGTTATTCAGGATAAGACCTGTCAATCATCCAGTGATAAGGATTTTGCAAGTTGCAGATTTGCTTTATGATAGCTTAGAAACATCTTTCTTTCACAATATATTGAAACTGTTCTCATTTCCATCTGAGAATTTCAAACTGAATGATTTCAAAAAGAAATTATACGGTTATTTCCAAACAGAAAATATTCATCTTCCAGACCGCTATAAACTTGGCAAAACTCGTATTGATACAATTCTCATAAACATCATTCTTCCTCTTGTAGTTATTTATGCACGTGAGAAGAAATACAAACAGTTGGAAGATATTGCAATTAATATTTATCAAAGTTTTCCGGGTTTACCAGCAAATTATCTTACACAATATATGGAAAAATTTCTAAATGAAGACCAAAAACAAGTAATTAGAAAAAGAGCAATTTATCAACAGGGATTACTAAAAGTATATTACGAGAATTGCCAGCATCATTACTGTGAAGCGTGTGAGATTTTCAAATACAATTCTTGATAATTCCTAAGAAAAAAGGGCAGTAGTTAATCTGCCCTTTTGCTATTTACTACTTATTGCTTTATTAGAAATCTTTTAAAACATCAGCGATTGTTGGATGTCCGATTTCCTGGAGTTCATAAGTTACTTGAGCTGCAGGCTTATTGATCTTAAGTATTCTTCTAAGATCTATTGGTGTTGCGATAACAACAGCATCACATTCTGTTTTATTAATTGTAGTTTCAAGGTCTTTGATCTGTTGTTCACCATAACCCATTGCCGGAAGTAGAATTCCAATCTCAGGATATTTCTCAAATGTTTCTGCAATAGAACCAACAGCGTATGGACGTGGATCAACCAGATCAGCAACACCGTATTTCTCAGCAGCTACAATACCAGCACCATATTTCATCTCACCATGAGTAAGAGTTGGTCCATCTTCCACTATAAGCACATCAGCACCTTTCACGATTTCAGGTTTATCAATACTTACAGGTGAAGCACCATCAATAACGATAGCTTCAGGATTAAGTTCGCGGATATTATCTCGTACTATTTGGATTCCTTCAGGATCGGCAGAATCAATTTTGTTAATTACAACAACATCGGCATTGATCAGGTTAGTTTCTCCAGGATAATAAGTTCTTTCATGATCTGGTCTATGTGGGTCTGCAACAACAATGTTTATCATATTATCTGAAACATAAAAAGGTGTATCATTGTTTCCACCATCCCAAATGATAACATCAGCTTCTTTTTCTGCTTCACGTACAATAGCTTCATAATCTACACCAGAATAAATTATACTACCCATCATTATATGTGGTTCGTATTCTTCCATCTCTTCAATTGTACATTCATGTTTTACCAAATCTTGTAACTCAGCAAATCTTTGTACTCTTTGTTTAACAAGGTCACCATAAGGCATTGGGTGACGAATAGAAGCAACTTTAAGTCCTTTTTCTTTGAGAACTTTAACAACAGCTCTTGTAGTTTGACTTTTTCCGCAACCTGTTCTTGTAGCACAAATTGTAATAAGTGGTTTTGTTGTTTTAACTGTAGAATTGTTCATTCCCATAAGTTTGAAGTCGGCTCCGGTAGCGTTAACCAGAGAAGCATTGTTCATAACTCTTTCATGTGGAACATCACTGTATGCAAATACAACTTCTTCTACATTGTGTTCTTTTATTAGGTTTACTATTTCATTTTCTGCGAAGATAGGGATACCTTCAGGATAGAGTTCTCCAGCAAGTTCAGCTGGATATTTTCTTCCATCGATATCAGGGATCTGTGTTGCTGTGAAAGCAACTACATCGTAATTTTCATTGTTTCTATAATAGCAATTAAAGTTATGAAAATCACGCCCTGCAGCACCCATAATGATGATTTTTTTCTTCATCTTTCTCTCCTTTATTTTTAGTGAATAATTTCAAAGCTACGCTTAAAAATAGGGATTTGAAGTCAAGAAATTTAATAATAGTTATAAATTTTGTAATTTATATGAATTTATAATTTTAACTTTACTAATTTTTTGTTATTATATTTTAGGTATCATCATAAAAATTTGGAGGAAATATGTTAGATAAAGTTAAAGTCCAGGAAGTATTGGATAAAGTACGCCCATCTCTTCAAGCAGATGGTGGAGATTGTGAACTTGTAAACATTACTGAAGATAATGTTGTAGAAGTGAGACTGCAAGGCGCTTGTGGAAGTTGTCCAATGGCTACTCTCACACTTAAGGCAGGCATTGAACGAGTTCTAAAAGAAGAGATCCCTGAAGTTAAAGAAGTTATCTCAGTTTAGGATTGAGAAATAATTATAAAATTGAGGTGTCTTGTAATTAGATACCTCATTTTTTGTTTAATAGTTCGGAGGAAAAATGAAACTGATGCCTTATAATAAAGTACTTTTAGAAGAAGTGACAATGGAAGGTGCCAAAAAAACAAAGATCCGTTGGCTTATCTCGGAAAAAGATAAAGCACCAAATTTTGCCATGCGTATGTTTGAAGTTGAACCCGGTGGCTTTACACCATATCACTCACATAGTTGGGAACATGAAAACTTTATTGTGGAAGGTACTGGTGCTTTAGTTACGGAAGATGGTGAATTACCATTCAAACCAGGTGATGTGATATTTGTTGATCCTTTTATGAAGCATAATTATAAAAATACAGGTGATACAACACTTAAATTCCTTTGTCTGGTTCC
>JAUVKM010000257.1 GCA_030596265.1 Candidatus Cloacimonadota bacterium | reverse complement strand
TGATGCAACAAAGATACTTTCTATAAAATCTTCGTCTTTAAGATTTGATCCGGATAATCCTTTTCCACCTCTCCCTTGGTTCCTATAAGTTCTTATTGGAAGACGTTTGATATATCCATGGCGGGAAATTGTAATAACCATCTCTTCATCAGCTATCATATCTTCAGTTTCGATATCTGCAGAACCTTCTAGAATAGTTGTTCTTCTAAGATCTGCATATTTTTTCTTAATTTCAGCAACTTCTGTTTTAATGATATCCATACGAAGTGATCTTTTTTCTAAAATACCTTTCAGTTTTTTAACAGTCTTGATAATATCTTTATATTCTTTTTCAATTTTTTCTCTTTCAAGCCCAGTAAGTTTTTGGAGTCTCATCTCTAAAATAGCTTTTGCCTGGATCTCAGAAAGTTTGAATTTCTCCTGCAATTTGGTACTTGCTTCCTGTGCATTCTTAGAAGCTTTGATAGTTACAATGATCTCGTCAATATTATCCAATGCAATTCTATAACCCTCTAATAGATGAAGACGCTCCTCAGCATTTTTGAGTTCAAACTTGGTTCTTCGAACCACAACTTCATGACGAAAATCAACATAATTAGAGATCATATCTTTCATGTTAATTACTTTTGGAATACCATTCACCAAAGCTCTATTATTAACACTGAAACTTTCTTGCAATTGTGTAAATTTATACAATTTATTCAGAACAGAACTTGCCTCGTAATTTCTTTTCACAATAATTACAAGACGCATCCCTTGTCGTCCGGATTCATCACGAATATCGCTAATACCTTCAATCCGTTTATCTTTTACAACACTAACAATCTTATGGATCAACAGACTTTTGTTGAGCATATAAGGAATTTCTGTGATCACGATCATTTCAGAGCCGTTGTTCTTTGTTTCAATGGCGGCCTTACCACGCATTATTACTCGACCACGTCCTGTTTCAAAATAATCCTTAATTCCTTGTTTTCCAATAATGTAACCGCCTGTTGGGAAGTCAGGTCCGCTTATGTACTTAAGAAATTCTGCCGATTCCATTTCAGGATTATCAACATAAGCAGTAATACCATCACAGATTTCACCAACATTATGTGGAGCCATATTCGTTGCCATTCCCACAGCAATTCCAGATGAACCATTTACCATAAGGTTAGGGAATTTAGATGGAAAAACTACAGGTTCCTTTCTTGTGTCATCATAATTTGTTTTGTAATCAACCGTATCTTTATCAAGATCATCCATGAGATCTACAGCAGCTTTTTGAAGTCTTGCTTCAGTATAACGCATAGCAGCTGGTGGGTCACCGTCTTGAGAACCAAAGTTACCCTGACCATTAACCAGCATATATCGCAAACTCCATTCCTGAGCCATTCTAACTAAAGTTGGATAAATAACTTGCTCACCATGCGGATGATAGTTACCAGAAGTATCACCGGCGATTTTTGCACATTTTCTATAACCTTTACCGGGAGCTAAATTAAGTTCATTCATCGCATAAAGAATTCTTCGCTGTGAAGGTTTTAAACCATCTCGAACATCAGGTAAAGCTCTGGAAACAATTACACTCATTGAGTATTCCAGGTATGATTTTTTTAGTACATCTTCTATTTCCATTAATTCTATTCTTGATCTATCGTGTATCATTCATCCTCCTAAACATCGACCTGGGCATATTGTGCATTCCGCTCAATAAAATCTCTTCGTGGTTCTACTTCATCACCCATTAATATTGTAAACATTCTATCAGCTTCAATGGCATCATCTATTCTCACAGAAATAAGTATCCTTCTTTCCGGATCAAGTGTGGTATCCCATAGTTGGTCTGCATTCATTTCACCAAGACCTTTGTATCTTTGTATATGCAAACCACGTCCACCCATTTCTTTCATCACCTCATCTTTCTCTTTTATTGAAAAAGCATATTTTTTACTTCTTCCTTTTTTTACTAAGAATAGAGGTGGTTTTGCAATATAGATGTGGCCATATTCTACCAAAGGACGCATATATCTGAAAAAGAATGTGAGAAGTAAAGTTGCGATATGCTGACCGTCCACATCAGCATCCGCCATTATAATTACTTTGCTATAACGAAGTTTTGAAATATCGAATTCATCGCCAATACCTGCGCCAAGAGCTAATATAACTGGTTGTATTTTATCATTATTAAGAACTTTATCAATTCTAGCTTTTTCTGTATTGAGCATTTTTCCCCAGAGCGGTAAAATCGCCTGGAAAGTTCTATCTCTGCCCATCTTTGCAGAACCACCGGCAGAGTCACCCTCAACCAAAAAGATCTCTGTTTGAGATGGATCTTGAATTGAGCAATCAGCTAACTTACCGGGAAGACTTCCACTTTCTAAAACAGACTTTCTTCTGGTTAATTCTCTAGCCTTGCGAGCAGCTTCACGAGATCTCGCACCAAGAATTGCCTTCATTGCAATATGTTTCGCTTCTTTAGGATTCTCTTCAAAGAATTCCATAAGTTTCTCGTATACAATAGAGTTTATAATTCCTTCAATTTCACTATTCTGAAGTTTTGTTTTGGTCTGTCCTTCAAACTGGGGATCACGAAGTTTAACACTGATAATAGCTGTAATACCTTCACGAATATCTCCACCACCGGGAGATACTTTCTCATTCTTCAATAAACTTGCATTTTTAATATATGTATTAACAGCTCTGGTTAAACCAGATTTAAAGCCACTAAGATGAGTTCCTCCCTCAATTGTATTAATATTGTTTGCAAAACTGTTAATTGTCTCTTGGAATCCTTCATTATATTGAATCGCAACTTCAAATTCAGTATTTTCTTTTTCTCCTTTGATATATATGGGTTCAGGAAAAAGTACTTTTTTATTCTCATTGAGATACGCCACAAAAGAATTAATTCCACCGTCATAATGAAAATCATGTGTTCTATTCTCTCTTTCATCCGTTAGCGAAATAAGTATCCCGCTATTCAGAAATGCCAGCTCTCTTAATCGCGTTGAAAGATAATCAAAGTTAAATATGAGAGTTTCAAAAATTGTACTATCGGGAATAAAACTCACTTTTGTTCCGGTTTTCTTTGTTTTTCCCGTTACTACCACTTCAGTTTGTGGAATCCCTTTTGCATAAGCTTGATGATAAATATTACCATCTTTATAAATTTCTACTTCCAGATGCTCGGCAAGTGCATTCACAACAGACACACCTACTCCATGCAGCCCACCAGAAACCTTATAAGATTTATCATCGAATTTACCTCCTGCATGCAGTATGGTCATTACAACCTGTACAGCCGGTATCTTCTCTGTTTTGTGCATCTCTACAGGAATCCCCCGCCCATTGTCTATAACTGAAACCCAGCCATTTTCGTGAATTGTTATTCCTATCTTATCACAATAACCGGCAAGAGCTTCATCAATACTATTATCAACTACTTCATAAACCA
>JAUVKM010000123.1 GCA_030596265.1 Candidatus Cloacimonadota bacterium | reverse complement strand
CCTTCCTTAATTGCAATAATTGCACCTTCCACTTCAGGGAAAGGTGCATTATCACTGCCAAAGGCATCAATAGCTATATGCATATAATTAAAACTTTTAAGATTATTCTTTAACTTCTAGTACTTTCTTGCCGTTATAATGACCGCATTTTGCACAAACATTATGAGGTCTGCATAGCTCACCACAATTTGAGCAAACTGCTGTAGTTGGTGCAGTTGCTTTATAATGAGTTCTTCTTTTATCTCTACGAGATTTTGAAGTTTTTCTTTTTGGTACTGCCATTCTTCACATCCTTATTTAATATTTTTTAACTTCTTTTAATTCAACACATTAAGTCATTAACCTAATCTAAAAAACCAAGTTATTTTCAAAGGTATGAGTGTCAAGGTTTTTGGGCTGTATTAATTTAGCTGCGGAATGGTTATAATTTGGAAAGAAAAGCACTCTAATAAATAAATTTATGTACTAATTAATTTTTAATTCCTCATCTCAAATTTCACATTACTTAAGAACCACAGGCACGTTTGTTAGTGGCAACTTTTCTATTTTAAAAGCAAGCATTTTTTCATTGCTTCAGTTTTGCCATTTACTTTTAAATTATACAGATAAACGCCTGAACCTACAGGTTTATTGAATTCATCATCACCATTCCAGATTACAGAATGTACCCCTTTTTCAAATTCATTGTAAGCTAAAGTTTTAATTTTCTGACCTTTAAGATTGAAAATTGCAAGTTCAATTGTTGAAGAATAAATGATTGAGAATTCTATTGTTGTTGAAGGATTGAATGGATTAGGGTAGTTTGAGACAAATAGATTATTTGAAGGTTGAACATTATATTCTTCTAATCCTAAACCATCGTTTTGAAAAATGTAACAAGAACCAGAACCGTATTCGTAAACGTCATCTGCGTATGCACCAACTACTATGTTATCTTCAAAAATTGAAACTGACCCTCCAAACCTGTCATATTCAGCACCATCACTAGCTGTTAATTTTGTTAAGAAATTCCAAGTGTCATCTACTTTTTGATAACAATATACAGAACCTGAACAAGAACCAATGTCATCATCTCCTTCTGCTCCAATCACAACATAATCTTCATTTATTGATACTGCTCGACCAAACCAATCATTATCATTTGCATCAAATGCTGTAAGTTTTTCTTCTTCAAGCCAAACATCACCATATCTTTTAAAAATGTATACAGAACCTGCAAGATCTCCACCTGAACTACCACTATTATTACACCATGAACCTACTGCTAAATGATCATTATAGATTGAAACTGCTCGACCAAACCCATTTTGCGGTTCACCATCGCTTGCTGTAATTTTAGATTGTAATATCCAAGAATCTTCTTCTTTGTGATAAACATAAGCTGAACCAGAATTTTCCCCATTATCATCATCATGTGGTGAACCGACAACAATGTAATCTTCCCAAATATATACTACATTACCAAAGAAATCTTCTTCTGCACCATCAAATGGAACTAACTTGGTTTCTTGAATCCAATTGTTAGCCATTCGGTTGAAGATATAAGCAGCACCAGAATCAAAGCCCATATCATCATCTCTAAATGCACCGATTACAGCAAAATTTCCATCAATAGAGACCGAGTAGCCAAAATAATCTTGCGGCTCTCCATCATCAGCAAATAACATTTCTTCTTCTATCCAATCAGTTCCATTTCGATGAAATACATAAGCTGTACCTGAAGCATTTCCATTTCCTAATGCTCCTATTAAAGCATAGTTCTCATCTAAAGAAACTGAAGTCCCAAAATACTTTAATGTATCGCTGTAATTACTTGCTATTAACTTTGTTTCTTCGGTCCAAATATCTTCCTCTTTGTGAAATATATATGCTGAACCATCATTAATGTTAGGATTAAAATCTGAATATGCTCCGATTAAAATATTACCTCCAGAAATTGATACCGACTGCCCAAACCATTCATGATCATTTCCATCAGAAGCAAAAATCTTTTGAACCTCATTCCAATCAGAAAATAAACCTGATGAAATAAGTAATATTAATACTGACATCAAAAGTGTTTTCATCATTTTTCCTCCATTTTTTAATACACTATGTTGCCACTAATGTTTGGCAGCTGCCACGCTCTTCTTGCTCTTCTTTCAATCTGAGAGTGGAGCTGTTTGTTACAGGCATATTTTATTTCGCTAATAAACCTTTTCTAATGACTTTAGTTTTTCCATTGATATTCAGTTTGTACAAATATACACCAGAGCTTACAAGGTTCCCAAGATTATCATCACCATTCCAGACTACAGAATGAACACCAGAATCAAGAGTGGTGTTTAACAATGATTTCACTCTTTGCCCTTTTATATTGTATATTGTTAATTCGATTTTGCTCTTTGCTAATGTAGAGAAAGATATTGAAGTGGATGGGTTAAATGGATTTGGATATATTGTAACATTATAATTAGAAACAATTGAATTAGGAATTATACTAGTTCCTGTCATATTTTGTACATCACCTAACCAGAAATCACTATTTTCATCAATATACCACATTTTATAAGGATCATAATTCGAAAATGTATAATTTGAATAACTATAGAAATTAAAATAATCTGTACATTTTTCCCAAGAAGCTCCATTATTTGTTGAATGAAATAACCAATATTCATATACCCATTGATCATTTAATATACAACCCGCACCATATAAATCAGAGTTATTCGGATCAGATACAATATTATCTGTAATTAATGGGTCTTGATTATTAATAATACCAGTGTATAATAAAGACCATTCAAAATTCCCACTTGATTTTTCATAAACTTGATAACCATTAGGACCTGTTATATAAATACTACAAAATAGGTTATCATTGTCATTTACATCAAAAAATATATCATTTCCAGATATCGAACCTTCTGGGGGAAAATTAGTATCCAATGAAATCCAAGTATTTCCTTCATTTATGGAATAATAAAAACCAGTATCATCCAAAATATATAGAACATTATCATCTGAATAATGTATGTCATAAAGATTAGAGCCAGGGATTGATCTTGTAGACCAACTAGTTCCACCATTTAGTGTTCTTAATAATGATGTACTGGATTTTAAAAATATCTTTGAGTCATCAGGAGAAATCGATATAATATTTGAAGAGATATCACTTGGCAATTCTGCAATAAATTCCCAATCATCACCAGAGTTTTCACTACTAAATAATTTGTCTTTGAGTATTACAAATACCTTATTAGTATTTTGTTGGGAAAAACTTAATGCAATTTGGGAATAATAAGAACCAATTGGTGGTATTATTGTACGCCAATTTTGAATATCGGGCAAAAATTTATAAATACCATCATTATCATTGCATAATGTTACTCCATTGCTTGACGTATTTATTCTAGAATAAGTATGTGATAAAGGTTCAATTCCAATGTTTATCCAATCATCTGCTGTGAGGGATGACACTGATACACCAGTATTTCTACTACCAGTCAGTATTTTGTTAGATACATCAACTGATTCTAAATAATCATAATCAGCTGAAGATCTTAACCAAGTCAAACCATCATCATTTGATGAATATAATCCCTTATCAGTTGCTGCATAAATAATATCATCTACAATGATGAAATTTTTAATGTTATTAATCTCATAAATAGAATTTATACTCAACATCGTCCAACTATTACCTTCATCAGTAGATTTTGCTATCATATTTACATTTGCATAAACACCCATTAAACAATATAAATCATGATCATTGATAACCAAGTTACCAAAAAAATACGGAGAGCTTGCAGAGTATACTTCATCCCATGAATTACCACTGTCGACAGATTTATATACTTCGTAATCTCCTATTGAATATAATATTGTTGGTGTTAAATCATCATAAGCAGTCCATTCTGAATCAATATCTTGTATTAAATTCCATGATTCTCCTCCATCAATTGTTTTATAAATTCCAGAATAATAGGCTGAGAAAACGATATCTGGATTTGTTGGATTAATAGCAATTTGGTTATTTATACCATACAAAATACCTGGAATTGGAGGGATTTGAAACCAACTTTCTCCTCCATCAATACTTTTCCATTCCTTTGAGTATAGTATGTCTTGGTTACTTGGTGCAAGTGCAAATAATTCGTTAACATTATTGTTCTCTAAAATTATATACCAATTATTTCCACTATCAACAGTTTTATATATCTTAGAATATGAGACTACATAAAAAATGTCACTGTCAATCCTATTAATAACAACTTTTTCTACATTTCCTTTTTGCGGCGCATTTTCTTGCTCCCAGTCTGCAAGAATTACTTGAATAAAAAATAATGAACATAATAAGAATAGAATTAATTTTTTCATTTTAAAACCCCTTTAAAACTTAATATATAAAATTTATTCTTTAGATTCAATTTTTGGTAATCCATCAACAAATTTTCGATTTTGTTTTGAATAATACCAATGATGTCTTTCGTTTGTTTTATCAATTTCAGATATGATAAAGAAGATACTTCGATTATTATCACAAATATTATTTTCAAGTCTGTTCATAGCTTCTAAATAAGAATTATTCATTGCTTTTTTTAAGTTTAGTAACCAGTTATTATTTACTAATTGGTTTTTCCTGAAAATAATGTTAAATGAGATTGATATACGAAAAGGATTATTTTTATCTAATAACTTAACAAAATCATAAGTGATTTCTTCTTTTGACCAACTGGATTTAAATGTAAATTCAATACCAATTTCGGGTTCATTGTAATTACCTAAAGCAAAATCAACAAAACCAGCTGTTCCTGATTCATGTAGTATATATTTGTTGTTTTCTTTTTTATATCTACCACATCTTATTTTTGATTGTTTTTTGTATGTTGGCCATTCAGGATGTAAAATTGTGTCTTCTGATGTTAAAGATGTTAAGTTTAATAGATTCTGTTTTTTTTGTAGAAGTGAAGTGAACATATGATGTAAATATCTTTCGTTGAGCATCGAATCTTTGTATTTAATGGTTTCGGCAATTTCTATGATAATATTCAGAATATCTTTACTATTCATTTTGCTTTCCTCGTTTTTTTTCTCTTACTGTTTTAAACAAATGCCTGTAATGTGTGTGTCCCCGTCAATTTTGTCGCGAACACCCCCTGATTTGGTGTTATATACGACAAATGTCGCGGATATCTCATTTAGATCTTTCAATTTCTAACTTACTCATTCGTCAGAAAACTATTTCAATACTTCGAGAATCATCTTTTCCTTTTGAACTTCTTCATTAATCAGCTTATAACTATTCAGTATCTTATTGATGATGTTTTCTCCCTCTTTTCTTTTATTGCAGAATACATGACCAATAGTTTCATCTTCACTAATCTTATCACCAATTTTCTTGGTTAGATATGCTCCTGAAGAGTAATCTAATTTGGAATCGAGAGTTTTCCTGCCCGCTCCAATTTCAATTAAGGCATAACCGATCTGTTGGGAATTAATAGAATTTATCCATCCTGAACTTTGTGAAATAATTGGGATCTTATATTTAGCTTGAGGTAACAGAGAAACATCATCGCAAACATTTGGGTTTCCACCTTGAGCAGCTATGGAATCTCTAAAACATTCAAGAGCCTTACCATTTTTAATCACATCTTCTATCATTGTCATGGCTTTTTCTTCTGTGGCAGCAACATCGGAGAGTAATAACATTTCAACAGCTAAAGCTTTTGTTAAAATATCGATATCTGGAATATCTTTACCCCTCAGGTATTCAATAGTTTCCTTAATTTCCAAAGCATTACCGATATATCCACCGAGTGGGGAATTCATATTAGAAAATACAACAGAAACTCTCTGCCCGAATTTTTCACCGGTTTTTATAAGAAGGTTGGCAAGTTCCTTGCCGGTTTTAAGATCTTTTATAAATGCACCTGTACCGATCTTAAGATCGATTACAAGATTTTGCGCGCCTTCAGCAATTTTTTTGCTCATGATACTGGCAGTAATTAATGGCAGACTTTCCACAGTTCCGGTAACGTCTCTTAATGCATAGATCCTTCTGTCGGCAGGAACCAGTTCTTCTGACTGGCTAATGATGCAAAATCCAACTTTCTCAATTATCTCTTTGAATTCTGTGTCGTTAAAATCTGTCCTAAAGCCGGGGATAGCTTCAAGTTTATCTAAAGTTCCGCCCGTATGACCTAATCCACGACCGGATATCATCGGGATCTTCCCACCACAAGCTGCAACAATTGGTGCCAGCATAAGGGTTATTTTATCTCCAACACCACCGGTTGAATGTTTATCTACTGTTTTATCAGATTTAGGAAACGTGATCTGCTTGCCGGATTCAATATATACTTTTGCTAAGGTCTGGATCTCTTTGATCTTCATACTTTTAAAATAGATCGCCATCAGCATTGCAGACATCTGGTACTCTGGGATTTCATTATTAATGTAGGAATTAATAAAATATTCCAATTCCTTTTGAGTTAACTCTTTTCCTGTTTTCTTCTTTATAATTAATTCTACTGGATTCAATTTATTGACCTCCTATTATTTTTATTTTATCAAGATTCTGCAAAATGAAGAAAAGATTGTCTTTC
>JAUVKM010000037.1 GCA_030596265.1 Candidatus Cloacimonadota bacterium | reverse complement strand
CAGTCGGTTCTTAACTGTGGGATAAGAAATTCCTAAAGCCTTTTCAACGATCTTGATATTGCCCTGTGAACAAACAAAGATCTTCACAAATTCTTGTTGAACAGGTGACAAAAGTGATAGATCACCGATCCCGAATTTTCCCTTGATACTTGTATCACAATTTGGACAATGATATTCTACTATCTCCAGGTTGGAATTGCATACCGGACACTGTTTTAATCTTTTATTCATTTTCTCCTCCTAACTTGTGGGATAAATTATTTTATTAACTTAATTAAGTCAAACTTTATTTTAATATTTTCAACTTTATCCTTAATTATATTAACTTTTCACCTAATTATATGAATTTTTATTAAAAACTAATTGATGATCGATATTTTAAAATTCAATTGTATTCATCTGCTCATTCTTAACTCTACTGTTGCTGTGCTCCTGTAAAGTCAAGTCTGAGAATTTTATTCCTTTATGACAGATCAATGATCTGTCACTACTGTTATTGCTATTAAAAAACTTTTTTTGTTCCCCTTTGTAAGGGGAATGCAAGGGGTTTATTTATTCTTCTTTTCATTTCCAATTTCACATTATATCATTCCCAAGCAGAAGTTAAAGAATGAGGCTGGTTTAATTTAATTAATTATAATTGACTCTTAAGATTCAAATTAATAAATTAGAATTTGAATTAAATAGGTTAAAGAGGATAGTTAGTAAAAATTATATGATTACTTCTAACAATAAAGTTATGGTTGCAGTTCTTATAATCTTCTACATCAGCAATCTATTTGCATTATCTGAAGAAACTGCTTCTGAATTCATTAAGTCGCTATTAAACAATTCTTCGGACCTGGAAAATTTTGTATTACAAAAAGAACTAACAATAGATTCCAGACTTGGTATTAGTTATTACAACATTGAGCATAAATGGTTGATCAGTTATGATATCGATTCGAACATAAAAGAACTATTACAAAAAAAAGAGTTAGATTTTTCCATACAAATTGAAAATATTAAGGATCAATATTCAAAGCTTACATTTACTACAAACAATAATGAATATCAGAAAGAATATTATTTTTATAAAGATAAATATATTTCTCCGATTTCATATCATACTTTAGGATGGGACGTTCGCGAAAGCGAATATTTTAGATTCTTGATAAGTGATACGGATTTATTTCATGAACAATCAATTGAACAATTAGACAAATTCATAAAAAAAACAATTGAGACATTACAATTTACTCAAGAAGAACAAGATAAACTTAAAAAAGAAAAAATTATCTATGTTTTCTGTAAAGACACAAAAGAAATAAAAAAAATTACCGGCTACAACGCTCGCGGCTTATATGTTCTTGCTTCTGATGCTGTCATTACGACTTTTAGTTGTCATTATCATGAATTAATTCATCTGCTGGTTAACTATAAATTAAAGGAATCAGCAATTTATACACATCCATTTTTATTGGAAGGAATTGCCGTAGCTTTAGGGGGTAGAGGCGGCAAAGAACCGGAGATCATTACAGGTATGGGTTGCTTTTTGGAAACTTCTGGATTCCTTTCTTATAAAGAGTTACTCTCTTATAATGGATTTTACCAGAATGATGCTTCTTTAAGCTATCCGGTAAGTGGATTTTATGTATCTTTTTTGCTCAAAAAAATTGGAGTAAATCCTTTTTTAAAACTATATCGGAAATACAACTCAAATAATTCTGTTTCAAAAAGTATTAAATCAAAAGACCTTCCTCCTGATGAAGAATGGAATCAATTCATCAATGATCACAAAGCTATGACAAGTATTCGATTTCCTAAAAAACTTACGGAAAATATTATAATAAAAAAAGATAATCTCATAATAAGTGAAACGGAAGAATTTTATCATTTTCAAACAAAACTGAATATTATCCTTTTTTTTGAAAATAACATTGATAAAAATTATAAAAGTAAACAGTATGATTTATTGTTTCCCGAAAAGGAATATAAAGGAGATAAGTATTTAATTCTAATAAATAAAGAAGAGATCAATATTTATAATCTTTACACAAATAATCTAATTGCTTGTTATGTTTCGGCATTTTCTCCATCTCATTCATCAATTCCCAAAGAAGAAGGATGGTTTACTTTTACTGTTAGAAAGAATGTTTTCAATGATAATCTTTCTATCATGAAAACCCGAACTGAATTGTAATGAAATCAGGAATTAGAAATCAGTGAATAATTCATACAAAAAAATAATCTTTGGAATGCTGCTGATCTTTTGCATCAGCATTCTATTTGCAACTGATGATAATATCTTTTTAGAAATTCCACAGAATTTTTTGAAAGGGATATTAAAAGCAAATTACAAAGAAACACCCTTTGATGAATTCCTGCCAATAAACAGCGTTGCGATTCCACAACCACATTACCCCAGCAGAAAAGAACATCCTTCACTACTTTTCAAAAAAGAAGATGCTCAATTAATTCGATCAAGATTTATTAGAGAGCCATACCGAAGCTGGGGAGAGAATATGATCGAAAGGGCATTAACATATAATTATGATCTCACTTCCCCCCTATTATATGAACTCAGAAGGAGTGAAGCTGCCAAAGCAAATGCTTTTGCATATTTTCTAACTTCTGATGATGATTTTTTGGAAACCGCAAAACTTGCACTATTAAATATTGGAGATACATTCCCGCCTACAACCCCTGAAGGGCAAGAATCTCAAGTAGGTTGGGGTGATTGGATGAGAGCTGCTATGGCGCTCAGGAATTTCGCAGTTGCTTATGATCTTACATATTGGGAATTTACTGAAGGACAGCGGGAAATTATCGAGAATCAAATGATCAAGCAAGTTGAGCAGCATCATAGAAATTTTAGAAAATTTCCAAACAGTCTTCAAAGTAATGAAATTGCTTCGGGAATTGGTATCCCCCAAAATAATCATATTATTGAAATCGCTTCAGGAGTGGCAACTGTTGCCCTGATCGTTGATCACAAGAGGGCTAAACGATATTTCTATGATGCTATAAACGAACTTCAACATGGTTTAGCTATGATCGAAGTGGATGGATCATATCGTGAAGGAGCATATTATGGGAGATATGTTGCATCGATTTTATTACCCTTTGCACATTATTTAAATAACTCAACCGATACAAATATTTTCAAAGTTCCTCGCCTGAAAAAGTACATTCGCTGGCTTATCGATATAGAGAAATCGGATGGCAGTGTTCCACTTTTTGATGATGCTTTTCATCATTCATTTCTTTTTCAACCTTTGGGCACCGGTTTAAGCGAATATGAGAATGAGTTAATGTTTCTATATGAAGAAAACAAGGAAAATTTTAGAGATAATGATCTAAAGTATATTGATATTTTCTGTGGATTTGATGACAGAATATTCCCCGTAAAACCAGACTACGATCCGGCAATTTTCTATCCCGATGGAGGAATGTCTATCTTCAGAGGTAAGATGGATATTTACGCACTTCTGCTGGGTGAGCCTGGCAGAAAAAATGATACGCATCACGATCACTTTGAACCAGGAGCATTTACATTATCTGCTTTTAATAAAGATTTTCTTATTGATTCTGGTTATGGGATTAAGGGCGTGAATGATGTGAATAGAAGCTGGTTTACATCTGCTCAAGCTCACAACATTCCATTAGTTAACGGACTGGGACCTAATCTGAATCCGGTTTGGGGAGACGAACTAGCGAGTGAGATGTATGATTATTTTGGTTCAGAACAAATTTCTGCATCGGTGATAAGATCAAATTATAGAGGAACAGATATTACCCGCACGATCTGGTTTGCAAACCAGAAATATTTTGTTGTGCTGGATGAATTTGAATCTGATAGAAAGAAAAGATATTCTGTGCCCTGGCATGGTTTGGGAACCTTTGTGAGAACAAATACAACAAGTGCAAAATGGGTTCAAGAAACGAGCTGCCTTGATGTTGAATTCATTTCTAGGGATGACAGTTCTTTATTATTCTCTGTAGAAACCGGACTGCACACAAAGCGTATTTTTGATAATGAACATCAAATTATAGAAGCGAAGCTACCTGCCGGCAAAGAGAATAAATTTATAACGATATTTATTCCGAATCAAATTGGAGAGGATCAAATTCATGCAACCAAAATTGAAGCATTCTCAAGCGGTAATGTGAACGCCAGAATTATTGAAGATCAGTTTAATAATTGGAAAGATTACATAATTCTAGCTGATTCCGTTTGGGAATGCGGGAATGTATCCAGCGATTCTGATATTGCGATCTTCCATAAAAATAGATTTAATGAGGTTGAGTATCTATCCGCTAAAAATGTAACCTTTTTTAAAATTGATAATGAAGAAATATTCCAAGCTGAAAAACCAATCGATATTACCTTGAATCTTGTTGAAACCAGTTGGTTTGGATATCTTAATTCCGGATATAAAGATCATAATTTTATTGAGTTCTTTCCCACGTATGACCAGGGATTCATGATCTTCAATAATAAAATATTGGAATTTGATTCAGGTGATTCTGCCGGTTTGTTTGTAACATCAGAAAGTGGGATATTTGATTTTAATCCCTCTCAAAATAGAATTTACACTACTGAGAAATTCAAACCTTATTATCCGGTTTTGCATAGTTTAAATTTTTCTCAAGATCCTCAATCTGAAATAAATGAGATGAACAACTTTGAAAAAGTTCAACTAAAAAATGAGATAACTCTTCTTACTGCTGAAGCTGCTTTAAATACAGCCGATTCCCTGTTAAATTACCCATTAAAAAACATTTATGGAATTACTGCCGGAATAATTAATAGTGCATGGAGTGCTTCGGAAAGTTTTAAAATTAATCTGCCGCAATCTTTTGAGTTGGAACGGAATATTGCCGGAAAACAAGTTTCCTACTTTGAAGAAGGACATATCACCGATAAAGGGATCTCAACAAAATTTCATAGATTGGAGATCGAAAACACACTGTATTTTCAGCAGGAGAATTTCTTTGAAGATCATTCTCTTACCTCTGCAGAAATAAATTTTCTGCAATATTATCTTTATGCTGACCGTGAACGTTACGAGAAAGATATTGATTATCAATTTACTTTCGATAGATATTTCAGAAATGGAACAATTGGTTTGCAACACAGCCGGGAAGAGATAGGAGAAAGCAGAAATGGGATTATCCTGAATTATGACAACTGGAACAGTAATGCAGTTTGGCAACAAACTGAGGAGAATAATGATTATTATTTTTCGATATCTAAACAAGGAAGAAGATTTAGCGGTAACCTAATTGGTGATTTCAACCAGGAAAATGGATTGCAAAATTTCTCATTCACAAATTCTTATTTAATCTCAAAAAACCTTTTATTTAATTCAGGATTCAGGAAATTAAATATGAATAATGAAAAAACAGAATCCTACAATTCTAATATTTATTATTATCTCAATAACTTATCCGGATCATTATCAGTTTATAAAACATTATCACAAAAGCACCGATTTAATTGGCGGATGAGTCACAACTATAAAGAGTTCAATTTTGTACATAATGGTGAATTTCAAAATATTATGTTTGGAGATTTCGGGATCAGATATCGTGGTAGAAGAATTTCCTGGAATAACACTCTGCAAAAAGGAGAAATCAACCAATTCAAGATTGCTTATAATTCCAAAAAATATTGGTCAGTAAATACCGGGTTTGAACTTGATTTGATAAGTTCTGAAGTGGACATGATATTCGGAGGAATATATTTTAATACTTTTATCCGTACCGGATTGGATGTTACTCATGCCTTAAATAATGAGAATGAATGGTTGGGAATCTGCTGGGTGATAAACAATCGAATATTCAAGAATGAATTTATTAATGTATATACAAATACATTCTTCAATAATGAAATGGAAATCACATATTATGAAATTGCAGTTAGCCAGATGGGACACAATTATTCTCCTGGAATTAAGATCAAAAAGGATAATCGAGGCTTTATTACAGGTGAAGGTTATATTTGCTGGGAGTTTTAAAGTTCCAATTTTATTAACTGATTGACATATGGATTGAAGATTTGCAGTTTTGGATTTGTACATTGAAAAGAGAAAAGTGAAACATAAGCATGGAGTTATTACGAACCAAAAAGTTGGAGTTATTATGAACTTTTTAGTGTAACTATAGGTTAGTTATACGAACTTTTGGGTGGGCGCAGCGTGCATATGTTACAGGCAGTTGGGAACATTAAGTTCGGTGTAGAAGTGACTTTGGGTTGAAACTGATTTTCTAAAACTGGACATTTTTTGGAAGCTGACAAAAGTCGGAAAATAAGTTTATATAACGAAAAGGATAACGGAATTTGCGGTGGAAGTTCTTGATAAGCAAACTTTTTGCCAATTCGCCGGAAACTACGACCTGTACGATCAGTGAAAGTTCCAGCTCAAAGTTTAGAAGTTTATTAAAGGTTATAAATCGTGGGTATCCCAACAGGAATTCAGAGGTGCAATTGTCATAAAGTCTGCAAGTGCTTCTTCCCTGTTGTTTGGGCAAATTCCATTCCATTTTCTTATTCGTCCGGTGGAAAGGAAACTGCCTGTAACAGGCGTATCTGCTGTAGGGGTTTTCTCTTTCTTTTGGCTTGAATCATTCGATTCAAACCTTTGGTCATTTGTAATTATGTGGAGTTATTTGAATCCGCAGCATACGCGAAACATTAGTAGCAACAGATAGAATAAAAAATATAGGAGAATTATATGGGACTAAATAGTATTTTATTAATTGTATTGATTCTGTTCTGTACTTACATATTCTACATTTTATTGAAACAGAAAGGGATATTCGGTAGTAAATTTATAAAATATAATGAGTTATTGAATGATAAACTGAATAACTTATCCAAAGATTTATCTAGCGGATTTGATGATCAAGGAAACTTATTAACCGATATCAGTATTATGAATAGTGCATCCAAAGAAATTATCACTGCACCTTTTCAACATTTAAGTTTTGAAGAAACTTTAGACTTGCAAAAATTTAGTGACGAAATTAAGAATACAGAGTTGGTAAGGTGTAGTAACCAATTAACAGAAACTTATGGATTACCAGTCGCAAAAGGTGCTCAATTAGTTGAATCTGTAACAAAAGTAAATGACAGTGCTATTGTATGGAAATTATCAAAAGAAGGTAATAAATTATTAAAAACAGGGAAAATTAAATTCGTTAATGAGAAAGGGACAAAAAAAATATTATCTACACTCCAAGATGCAAAATCTGGAAAATGGGTAAAACAGATAAAAGGTGTAAAAATTAGTCACGCAGCAAAAGCTGCTAAATTGGCAAATGTTGCAGTAAATGCAGCGCATATAATTGCTGGAATTGATCAAATGAATAAACTTAAAGAGATAGACAGAAAAATCAGCTTTCTTCTCGAAGGTAGAAGAATTGATAAAGTCAGCAAATTAAAAGCAAATTTTAGATTAGCAAAAGAACTTTTCAGTCAGCCTATAGGTTTGCACGAACGTGCACAATTAATGGACATCCATAAAGATCTTTTGGAATTAAGGTTAAATTGGTTTTCCGAGATAGATTACAAAATGGAAAACATTAAAGATCCTGAAAGTTTAGATTTCTTTAAAAAGAAATTTACACCAAGCAAGACAAAAGATAAGAAAATAGCAAATCAGATTTCTGATTTCCAGAATGAAGTTAACTTAATAAATGCCACCTTATTTCTTGATGCAGGTTTGTGCTATGGTATCAGTCATAACTCGTCGCTAGATGAAGATATTAATAGACTTGAAAAACTTGAAAGTAAAATGAAGGAGAAGAAATCATACCTATCTGGAAAGACTGATGTAAACCTTAATTCTGATTTGGAAAAAATTCAATTTATAAAGAACAACTATTTACATTTCGATCCCATAATAAACAATAAAATTATTGATACTGTAGTTCTCGAAACTTAAAGAAGAAGAAAGAATTATGAATTAATGAATATTGATTTAAAAAAAATGTTTGTTTTGAAAAGAAGAAGTTGCTACTAACAAACGTGTCAGCGGGTAGGCTGGGTGGTGGTCTTTGTCTGAATCGTACCGATTCAGGTTTGGTCGGTTTGTTCGTGGCGTGATCGTTCCGATCCCGCCGCACACGCCAAACATTATACACCATAAAAAAGCAAAGAGGAACAGCCTATGATTTAGAGACGTAAATCTCGCATATTAAGTTGAATACTTGATAACTATCAATGAAGTAATATTTACCAAACAAAAACAAAAAAAAATTAAGAATGGAGTTAATTATGTTTACCGAAAAAAAGAAGTTAGTTTTAATCATAATTATAATTTTTGTTATGAGTTTTAGTTCAGTTGTTTTGTATGCAGATTGTGATATGATGGCAATGATCGCCAAGAAAGAACACCGTATTTCATGGATTAGCGGAAATGAAAGTCCTAGTTACTTTTTACCAGATGACCCGCATGACTATTTTAAATTCCTTTATGAATTATCACCTAATAATCCAGATGGATATGGAATTATTTACATGGATAGTGATGGAAATATTCCTGAGATTGACTATCCTGTTATTATTGGATCTCCAACTCAACTTTGTGATGTGAGTGAACAAGCTTGGTATGTCATAACAGATGATACTGCTAGCAATGATTACACAATAGGTGATTATCCTGTTCCATATGAAGATGCCAAATCAAAAATATTAGAATCGAGTAATGAAGTAGGTGTTGTTTTAGGCCATGTTCGAAATGCTACTGGTGAAACATACGGAAGTCATCCTTTTCAAATTATCTGTGACACTAATGGTGACGATGTGGATGAGACATATATGTTCATGCACAACGGTAATGTAACTGATATGGTTTCTACATTCAGAACAGAAATTTTAGGCATTGATAATGATTGGTTTGATGCTAATCCTTCAAATTATGAGGGAAGTTCTACAGGTACAACTGGCTGGATTGACAGCGAGATGTATTTACACTACTTAATGGCTCATGTTAAAGATGCAGACGGTAATTTCATGAAAGGAATTTATAATGCGTTAAGTAATGTGAGTGCTGATTATCAGACAGGTATTTCAATTAATGAAGGATTGCTTGATAATAATGTTAATGCAAATTTTGTACTTACTGATGGTGAAAATTTGTATTTATATAGAAACTGTGATAGTAATAATTACAGACTTGCATATGATGAACATGATAATGGTTTTTTTGGTGTACAAACCAGTAATTCATTTTCTCAATTTACTCTGATGCAACAAAACTCGTTTGTTATTATTTCACAATACGGTGATCCAGTAGTTATGAACGATTTCTTAATGGATGATGATTATCATCTTGATCCTGCTTATATAGTGGAAAAAACTGATTATTCATACAACTTTGTGTCAGGAGAAATTGACAACAATACAACTGATCTAAATATACATTATCGTAATACATATATTTCTGGGGATACATACATAAATAGTGGTAACACATTAGATCTTGATTCAGAGATCGTAGGTGCTTCCACGTTTTTCCCTGAAATAAAATTTGCAGGACATCAGAATTTATTTATTGAAGGCACATTAAATGTAAATGAAGGTGCTTCTTTAAATTTATCCAATTCTTCATTAGTTGAAATATCAGATTCAGGATTTCTATTCCTCGACTGGGGCAGCACTATTACGGGATGTACACAAACAACTTATGGAGCAACTCCTCCCGGGCAACCGGTTGGTGGTGAAAGACAAGTCCTTGGTGATCGCATCATCGCTAAAAATGGTGGTCTGATTACAACAGACATTCCAGATGAGCTGCAACCAGGTGATCCAGTTGTAACTATCTCATCTAGTTCTGGAGAATTATGGGTTGGCATATCTATTCAAAATCCTTCGGATGAAGCTGATTATTGGTTTGTGAATTGTAATATCGAAGAAATTGGTAAACTCTCGATGGAAAATGTTGGTCTGAGTGCAAGAAATATTGCCAGATTAAATCTGTATCAAACTGATTTTCATGACAATAATACTTTACTCGTTCGAGGAGGTCATGAACTAACTATTGATGATTGCGATATTACAAATAATGCTGGGGGAATATTGGTATATGATTCTCCTGCAACAATTGAAAACTCAACAATTACTGGTAATGGTACTGGCGTGTACATGAATTATGCTTGTGATTATCCTTCTGTTATTTATAATTGTGAAATAAACAACAATGATGGCAACGGTCTTGTCTTCCGAGATAGAGATATTGAATTCCGACAAAACAATGTTCAAAATAATCTCTATAATGGTATTGTAGCTTATTCAGTCGGTATTTTCGCACCATTTGAAGATAATGATATTTCTAATAATGAGTATACTGAATATGGTGGATTTGATGTAAGTTATACATGGGCAAATAATAATAACACTATAGCTGATCTTGGATATACAAATAGTAGTGATAGATATATTCTAAAAGTTTTTGGCTGGGTACAAGGAGATGATCAGGTTGATGTATCCGGTAATAACATATATCATGGTGATATTGAAAGATTCTGGCCAACTATTGATGCTTTCTATTTTGGTGGTATAGTCTCGGATGAAAAAATGATGTTTGATTCGGCTTCTGAGGATATGAACGCTGGAAATTACGCAGCAGCACGTTCAACATTTGAACAGATAGTCACGGATTATCCTGTATCGATAGAAGCTGCAGCATCTCTGCAAAAAATCTATTTCATTGAGAACTATACAGATCAAAATTATGATGACTTATTGCTTTATATCGAAAATATTTCAACTGTAGAAGGCAGTACAATGCACAGAGTAAAACGTGATCTGATCACTAAAACCTATATGCAGAAAGAAGAGTATAATACTGCCATTAATCTCCTGGAAACAGTAATTGCAAATCCTGCAAATGATATTATTTTAACTGATGCATTAATAGATCAAGCATATTGCTATGTTAAACTCGTTGAAGAAGGAAGCAGAGCTTTACCAGAAATTTGCACATTCAAGCCGCAAGATTTCAGTGAATTTCTACAAATAGTTAATGAATTGGAAAACAGTTTATATGAAAAGGAAGAACCTCTCGAAGAAGAGATCATTCCTGTAAATGTTACTCTTTCCAACTATCCAAATCCATTTAACCCAACAACAACAATCAGCTTCTCCTTACCGGAAGATGGTAATGTGGAATTATCAATCTATAATGTTAAAGGTCAAAAGGTTAAAACTTTAACTAATGAGTTCTTAGTAAAAGGACTTCATTCA
>JAUVKM010000019.1 GCA_030596265.1 Candidatus Cloacimonadota bacterium | reverse complement strand
AGCAAGATTATCTTTTTGCTCAGAAAAAACTTTTCTATAAACTTTTGCTGCTTTACTGGAAAGTTTATATCTACTTGGATCAGAATCATCCCCCATGATTGGAGTTGCTTTCCCATCCGGCATAATAATTACATTCCATGCGTGATTATTCCCTGCGTTTGCCCAATGTGGAGTGTAATCGCTTGTTGCACCAATTCCGTTAGCTCTTAATGCATAAATCGTGATATTTGTAATGTCTTCGCATCTGCCTTCTTTACTCATGAGCATTTCAAACAGTCCTTGATCGGTTGGATGCAGATAATATTTAGAATTAAATTTGAACCAGCTTGTCAGGTCTTTATTTATCAATTGTGCTGCTTCAATAATATCAGTCTGATCAAACATTTTAGAGGGAATATCTTTGTAACTATCCATAAAATATCCACGCCATGAACGCCATGATTCTATTGGTTCATTACTCCCACGGTAGGGTAAAATATATTCTTTGAAAACTGTGTAATCATATTTTTTTGACCATGGTTTTTCTTCCCATACTTTGAATGCAAGATCGATATTATCAATTAAGAATTCAGAAGAGATGGTTTGATGATCAATTTTCTTTTCCTTTTTCTTCCAATGCAATTCACCAAATGCTACTTCAAGTGAATCCATTGTCATTTTTGCTTCATCGTAATCTTTGAATTCAGAGAAATTCCAGGTCACTTCAACTTCATTTTCGTCAAAAAGTCCAACCTTTACAAATGAATGACTCGGCATGTTTTCATATAGAAAAAGAAGTGCATCTAATCTATCTGATTGATCACTCTTGTGAAAATATTTTGCAGCTTTCTTAAGCTCTTTTTTATTTTTTTCTGAACTTTTTAAAGTTAGCTTTGCCTGCTCTGTATATTTTACCATAGAACAGGAAATTAGAAACAGGCTAATTCCAAAAAATATTATTGATTTGAATTTCATTTAATCCTCCTAAAGTATATATTGCTGATGAGTTCCGTACAATACTTACATAGTCATTGCGAGGTCTCTTACAGAGAAATTCTATTGAAGCAATCTAAGTTTGTAAACAATTAATATAAAAGAGATTGCTTCGTTTGTAACAGCAAGAAGAAATCAGCCAGAGGCTGATAAAACTCGCAAAGACATTATTTTCACTTTTCTTACAAAAACACTCTATCATGCAGAACCATTATGTATTGCCATGATAAATTTTTGCTGTTGGATCTTTGCTTGAAGAATCCAGAAGCGTTTACCATCAATATGATCAATTTCATTTTCGATACATCTATTAATAAGTAAAGTATTTTTTTGGATATAGGGCAGTTCTATCACCTTTTTGGGTAATTCCAGATTGAACATTTTAATCAGATCTTCATTTTTTGTACCAATTGGTGTACAATTTACGATAAGATCATATTTGCGGTTTGTTAATAATTTTAGTTGAATGAATTCCCTATTGTTCTCTTTTGCTAATTTTTTACCGAAAATTTCGTTTCGAGTGGAAATAGTAATATTATCAAAAATTTGGAATGCCTTTAAGGCAATTTCTGCAGTTGCTCCGCTTCCAATTATCAGGATCGTATCAGCCTTTTTGATCTTTAATATTTCAATAGATTCTTGAAATGCTATCAGATCTGTATTCAGCATTTCATTTGTCTTTGGTAGGAATAAATTCACGGCAGAAAGTTGGTTTTTTGCCCCGATTAATTTCTTGAACGGCATTGTAATAGAGAAACCATAGAAATCAATATCAGCATTATTTATCCAATTCCAAAGGTCATGAATATCATCTGTTGCCAATGGAAGATAGACTGCATCAAGTTTTTCTTTTATAAAAAGATCGTTGTAATATTTTATACCAAGAGAGTGTATAACCTGCTCTCCACCGATGATTCCACCGATCTGTGTCTTTTTGGAAATTGAATTAAGATGGAAAAATTCTGCTTCTTCGGGTGTTAGTTGTCCATCTGCAGTTGGATTGCTAGTCAGTCCAATAAAAGTTGCGTCTGCTCCAAGATGTTTGAATAGTATTCTGCTGATCTTTCCAAGTTTTCCCATCCCGGCAAAAATGACAGGTTTATGAGAATCGGATATTATTTGAGATAGTTTTATTAAATCTGAATATTTCTGAATATTTACAGCTATTTTTAAGAACTTGGAAGGAAGTGAATTTGATCTTTTAACAATCTCTTTCAATTTTGTGAAATCGTTAATTTCAGAGAAATCATGATAGGACAAAATCAGATTGTTCTCAGGAATAGAAAAGGTATCTTGATCCACGATTTCATTAATCTCAAGATCACAAAGACAGTTTTTATCAGAAATTATTTTTTTGTAATATTCTATTTTTTCAGTAATCTCAATTTCGTATTTTCCACCTTCTTTAATACTGCGAATTGTCAGGATTGTTTTCTCGTTAATTATATCCTGCGGAAAGGATTGAAAATCTTTAGAATAATCAAGGCGGAATTCTTTCCAATAATTTGGATATTCTCCTTTTTTTTGAATAACGTAATCGTTATTAAGGTATGGGATTGAAAGAATTATCATTGTCTTTTTTTGCTTTCTGAGATAATAATATCCCATAGATTCGTAACAAGTGAGTCATCGATATTCCATAACTTTGCTTTTTGTTTTAATTTAATAAGAAGTTCTTTTTCACGTTCTTTATTCTTGATTTGAAGTTTATTTTCTTGTTTGAATATCCCGATTAGTTCAGATATTTTTTGTCTTCTTCCGAGTGCAATTAAAATATCTTCATCGATTTTATCAATTGCTTCTCGATAATCTATTAATTCTAACTTTTCATTTGAGATCAATTTTTGATGACTTACTGCATCTGCCAAAACAAGTTTTATCATTGCCTCTGCAACCGGAATAATTCTTGGAATAATGCATGTGTCATGTCTTCCTTGAGATTTGAATTCAACTTCTTTATTATCTTTCGTTACTGTTTTTTGTGTTATATTTATTGAAGGGGTAGGTTTGACTACAAAACGAAATATAAGATTATTCCCAGTGCTTATTCCACCCAGAATTCCACCGTTATGATTTGTGATAAACCCATTTTTATTCATCTGATCATTTGCTTCATTGCCCTTCAGTGCAGCAAGTTCAAAGCCATCTCCAAATTCTATTCCCTTCACCGCTCCTACAGAAAGGATCGCTTTTGCCAGGTTTGCATCCAGTTTCTCAAAAACAGGATCTCCCAATCCAGCAGGGAATCCTAAGATCTTCACCTCTACAATTCCACCGATCGAATTTCCTTCGTTTTTAATGTTATTCAAATACTCAATTAGATTCTCGTAATTCGTTTTATCGGGCCATGATAATTCATTTTGGAAAGAAAGATCAGTTTGAGTTGTTTCAAATTTCCCAATTTTTATTGGATAAATATTTATCTTGATATCTTTTAAAATATTTTCAACTAATCCGGAAGCTGCAACTCGTGAGATCGTCTCTCTACCGGAAGCTCTGCCGCCGCCACGATGGTCATAGATCTTAAATTTTTTAAAATATGAAAAATCTGCATGTCCCGGACGGAACAGATCTTTTAAATGTTCATAATCTTTATTGCGAGCATCTTTATTGTAAACTAATAAACAGATCGGCATACCGGTAGTTTTACCTTCGAAAACACCTGATAAAATCTGAAGTTCATCTTTCTCTTTTCTTGGAGACGAAAATGTTCCTGTGCCTGGTTTGCGCTCATTAAGAGCATTCTGGATCCTTTCAAACGGGAACTCGATACCAGGTTTTATATCTTCGATAACTACTCCGATAGCCTTTCCATGACTCTCTCCAAAAGTTGTTATCCCATAATACTTCTCATAACTGTTCGATTTCATATTTTTTTCCTATTTATAAAACTGCGGATATGATTGAATAATATAGTTCAATGTCAAATAAAACCTTCAAAGTATCCTGAATTCATCAAACCTTCAAGGTTTTTAAAAACCTTGAAGGTTTGCCAAAAGATAATTTGACAATATTTTATTAAAAATATTATTTTACATTAGTTATCATACATAAAAAATTGATTATCGAATAATGACTTTAACGTAAGAACCTGAAATAAACGGAGGAACCAATGAAAAACTCAAAAGTATTAATTTTAACCTTTATCCTTTTCCCTTTATCCATTCTTTTCGCCCAAAACACCATGAACCAACTCGCATACTTAGAAGGTGAGCAACCGCGCTCCTGGTTCGGTAACACTTTAGCGGCACTCGATTTTAACGGAGACGGCTACGATGATCTGGTTGTCTCATCTCCTCAAATAAACTGGGAAGGAAGATTGTACTTTTTTATGGGAGGTGAAGAATTCGATGATCAGGTTGATTTTACTCTCACTGGTACATTACCTATGATTTTAGGCTCTTATCTCACCAATATCGGTGACATAAACGGAGACGGCATGGAAGACTTGGGTTATTCATGTCGAGATGCAGACAGTTTATACGTAAACATCCTTCTGGGTAATACCGAACAGGATACAATTCCGGATTTTGTTGTAAGCAGATACGAATATGATTATAATGCATCATCAATCCGTGCGCTTGGTGACATAAACAATGATGGATTTGATGATGTGGGAATTACATGGCGTCGTCATTTTATGTTCGATCCTGAAGAGTTAATAGAGTTTTACATTTTATCAGGTAGTCCTGAAATTCTTGAGCCACAATTACTCTTTATAAAAGGTAGTATTAAATATGGATTTAGTGGTGTTGGAGACGTAAATAACGACGGCTTTGATGACTTTTGTGTTGGTTATTGTGATGAATATTATACCAATAATCTGTATTATGGTAGCACGGTAATCGATACAACAAACTTTGTTTGCCTTTGGGAAGCAGAATCCACAAATATGACACTTGGTTTGCCGGCAGGTGATTTGAATAATGACGGTTTTGCGGATTTCGGAGGGCATTTTTCATGGGATGTAGACTTTTGGTTAGGTAGCAATAGCATAACGCAGAGTTATGATTTAACAATAATAGATGGTAATGGAGGTAGTCCACAGGGCTTTGGATATGATCATGGAGATTTGAATAACGACGGTTTTAGCGATATGGTTCTGGGTTCGCCAAATTGGGGATTGAATGGAGCCGCTTTTCTCTATCTGGGCAATGAAACACCCAATAATACAGTAGATATTGAATTTGAAGAACCACCTGGCGTGCACCATCAATTTGGTAGAGCTGTTGCTATCGGCAGATTCGATGGTGATGAATTCGAAGATCTGGCAATTGCAGGTCCTGGAGAAACTTCAACCGGTCCCAATCCCGGTTATGTTTATGTTTTTGCCGGCAATGGTGATTTGGAGGATTTAGTAGATGTGGAAGAAAATGTGATTCCAGCAGTAAAGGAAATAACATTTAATGCATATCCAAATCCATTTAATCCAATTGTTAATTTCGAAATTAAAGCAGAGGGTTATGAAAATCTTCAAATTGAAATCTATAATATAAAAGGGCAAAAGGTAGAAACAATATCCCCGAGCTTGTGTCATCCTGAGCTTGTCGAAGGACGAGGGGAAACAATAACCTGGAATGCAGAAAAACAATCATCCGGTGTTTACTTATGCAAATTGGTAAGTAACAAGAAGATTTTAAGTGTAACAAAAGTCACATTGTTGAAATAATGTTTATAATCAAATCTAAGAAATTCTTAGGCTGGGTTATAATTTATACATTACTTTATTTTTTGAATCTATACCATTTTTAAATTTGTTTCAAACCTGTTTTTTTCACTCACTTTCCCTTAATTTTTTTATTTGTTCATTTATTAATAATAATATTTTATACCAAATACTTCCTAATACCCAATTTTAACTTCAATCGATTTTGAAAAAAGATAATTTGACAATATTGACGGAGTACATCTCATCGGCGTACATATTTCATGAGGAGGAATGATGAATTTAATGGTTTTGGCAGCGGACGTTCCAGTGGAAACCAGCTTGTTTTCGATAGCTTCGAAAGGTGGTTTCTTAATGATAATTTTATTTATCTTATCAATTGCAGCATTATCAATTATAATAGAGAGATTGGTTAAACTAAAAAAATCACATAAGAATGAAGAAGAATTTTTGCAGGAAGTTTATGGTTATCTTGGTGAAAATAAACTTGAGATAGCAATTCGTGTATGTGAAGATCGAAACAGCAGTCCGATCGCTAACATAATTGCCAAAGCGATAAGTGTTTTGGATAGGGGAATGGATGAGATAAAAGAGGCGATCGAATTTTCTGTAAATAAAGAGATCCATCATCTCGAAAAGAATCTTGGAACACTTGCTACATTTGCAGCAGTAGCACCTCTTATTGGTTTTTTGGGAACGGTTACCGGAATGGTAAAAGTTTTTATGAAATTAGGTGAAACCGGTGGTGGAGTTGATATAAGTTTATTGGCTGGTGGTATTTGGGAAGCGTTGATAACTACTATTGGCGGTCTTACTGTAGGGATTATTGCAATTATATTTTATAATTACCTGGTTGGAAAAGTCGAGGATATTGCTCACGAATTAGAAGAAAACGCTAATGAATTTATATATAATATTAGAGGTATCAAAGATGATAATTAAATTGAAGAAAAAGCGGATCTCATCAATTGGATTGATCTCATTTACGGATGTTATCTTTCTGCTGCTGATCTTCCTCTTGATCTCTTCAAATTTTATTACACATTCAGGTATCAAGGTTGATCTGCCTGGTTCAAATTCTCAGCAAAATGAATTCAATAAAAATATTAGCCTTACACTTACAAAAAACAATGAAATTTTTATCAATAATGAAGCTGTAGGTTGGGAAGAACTTCCTGAAGTACTTAATAGAAAGCTGATTGACGACCCGGAACAGGTTGTAGTGGTTCGAGCAGATGAGACTGTACAATTAAAAAATGTAGTAAAGCTTTTAGATATCGCCAAATTATCCGGAACGAATAGATTTTTTATTGCAACAGAAATTCATATCGAGGAAACAGATAAATAAAAATGAGCGAAAAAAATATAGGAATTCTTACATCCGTCTTTTTCCATCTTATTTTAATTGGAATTGCTATATTTGTTCATTTCTCAATATTACCTGACAGCGTTTATAAACGCATTGAGTTTATAGAATTTGGTTTTGACGAAAGTGCAAATAATGAAAGATATATCTCACCTTCATCTCAACCATCCAGAACTTCAGACACACAAGATATTGGCAGATTGAGCAATTTAATCCCTAAAAAAGTAGATCTTCCAAAAACATTTTCCAAATCGGAAGAGTCTGTCTATATTCCAGCACATGAGGAGACAGCTTTTAACCAGCTCGATATGAATAAAAAGATTGGGAATACTCAAACCAAAATTAAAGCTAAAATTGATGAAAATCTTATTAATACGTCAGAGGTCAGCAAAGCTGAAGATACTACTGCTCTTACCAATGATGATTATTTGAATTCACTCACGAACAGACTTCTTGGGGAAACCGAAAGTGATTCTCCTTATATTTTAGAAGGTGAGATCACCAATCGGAGAATAGTAAATAAAGTAATCCCTCCCTATCCCGAAGGTGTTCAGCAGAATGTTAAAGTAAAAATTAAATTTGATGTGCTTCCTGATGGCTCAGTCACAAATATTATTATTATTCAAAAAGCAGAACCCAGGTTGGAATTCAATAGCTTGAGTGCAATTAGTAAATGGAAGTTCAATCCTATTTCTCAGGATGTTGTTCAAAAAGGTGTGATCACTTTTATTTATGAGTTGAAATAATTGGGGAATAATTAATGAATAGGATCTTGAATATTAATTCGCTGCAAGATGCAAAGAGAGAATTGATAAAGATCAACGTCTCTTCACAAGGTGTTGAAGTAATGGCTTCAAAAGCAATTGGACTCTCAATAAAACTCATTCAAGTAAATCTTGGAGCTGCTAATATCCTCAAACAGGAAATGCTCTCGATTGGTGGTGATGCTGCTGTTGCACGGGGCGTTGTGAATGGTAAACTTGAATTCAGCGATATAATACTTTTGGGAAATTTGGACAAAATTAAAAAACTGGTAAAAAAACTGAATTATCAAACAATTTTCGGGTTACCGGAAATAAAACAAGATTTAAAAAATATTATTGATAATTTGGAAAATGCTCAAGGCAAGATTCTAAATTGTAATGGAACCAAACTGGAATTAAATGAAACCAAAATAATGGGAATCCTCAATGTTACACCCGATAGCTTTTCTGATGGGAATCGGTATTTTGGTGCAGATAAAGCTGTTAAACGAGCCTTGGAAATGATAGCCGAGGGATCTGACATTATTGATATTGGCGGTGAATCAACCCGACCAGGAGCACAAAAAGTTAGTGCAGAAACCGAAATAGAAAGAGTAGTTCCGATTATTAATGAATTGCGCAAACAAACAAATATTCCAATTTCTATAGATACGACTAAAGCTAAAGTTGCAAAAGAAGCATTGCAGGCAGGGGCTTCCATACTAAATGATATAAGTGCGTTGCAATTTGATGCAGATATGGTTAAAGTATTACAGAACTTCCCTGAAGTGCCTGTAGTATTAATGCATATGCGGGGAACTCCTGAGACAATGCAGGACAATCCTCATTATGACGATGTTATTGAAGAGATATTGTCATTCTTTGAAGAACGTATAAATTTCTGTGAAGAAAATGGAATTAATAGAGAACGAATAATAATTGATCCTGGAATAGGTTTTGGCAAAAGACAGGAAGATAACCTGAATATTTTAAAGAAAATATCTGAATTCAAATGTCTCGGTGTTCCTATAATGTTGGGTGCATCACGAAAAAGTTTTATTGGGAATATCTACGATTCAGATTCTACGGAACGACTTGCTGGAAGTCTTGCTTCTACAGCATTTGCGTTCCAAAATGATATAGAAATAATACGTGTTCATGATGTGAATGAGCAGAAAAATTTCTTAAATGTAATGAAAGAAATAAGGAAAGCATAATGAGTATTTTTATACCAAAAATTACCGATATCATCGATATCATAATTGTTGCATTTATTTTATATAGAGTTTTCATTCTGTTAACTAAAAGTGGTGGCTACCAAATGTTATTGGGGCTGCTTGGAGTGTTCATAATATATTTAACCGCATCGTTATTAAAACTGAATATGATGACATCTATTTTGAAGGTTTTTAAAGATTATTGGATTATTATCTTCATTGTTCTATTCCAGTATGAGATTAGAAATTTATTTGCCCGTATTGCGCAGACTCATGACATGAAAACACTTTTTCAAAGTGCAAAAAAATCTTTCTATTCTCCACTTTTAAATGCAGTTTCTATCATGTCTTTTAGGAAAATAGGTGCTCTGATAATTATAGAAAATAAACGAAAATTGGATAATTATATCGAAAGTGGAGAGATTATCGATGCTCAGATCTCGGTGAAATTACTTCTAACTATCTTCAACAATAAAACAATTCTTCATGATGGTGCTGTGATAGTTAGAAATGAAAGATTGTATGCCGTAAAGGTTGTGCTGCCTCTTTCCGAAAGTGTGGAATATTCACAAAAACTTGGTACGCGGCATTTGGCAGGTATAGGTGTAACAGAAAACACCGATTCTTTTTCTATAATCGTTTCGGAAGAGACCGGTAAAATATCGGTGGCAAAAAATGGAGTACTCTATAGTGAGCTTACAATTGATGAGCTTTCTCAAAGGATAAAGGATGAAACATCCTGATAGACCATTTTTGGTTGCAATAACAGGCGGGATCGCTTCAGGTAAATCAATTGTTTCTAAATGGTTTGAAGAGAAAAACTATCTAGTATTCTATGCTGATAAGATTGGGCATGAACTATTAAACGATAAATATTTCAAAAATGAAATTGAAAATATTTTCGGAAAAGATATTATAATTAATGGCTCTGTAGACCGAGCAAAACTCGGGAAAATTATTTTTAATTCGGCAGGCAAAAGAATACAATTGAATGAGGTTCTACATCCTGAGATCAGAAAGAGGATGCAGCAAATTATTAATACAAGCTCACAAGAAGTTCTTATATTTGAAATCCCATTACTTTTTGAAAATGGCTTACATAAGGCATTTGATCTTACAATAAATATCTCAGCTCGAGATGAGATAAGAATAGAGAGAATAATTAAAAGAGATGGAATCACAAAAGATTTTGCTCAAAAAAGGATTAATTCCCAGATGCCGGAGTTAGATAAACAGAAGCTGACAGACATCAATATTGTAAATGAATCAGATCTGGATAATCTATTCTTGCAATTACAGAGGCTTCTTCCACATTTGAAAGAACTAAAGAAGAAAGATATAAAAAAAATTACAGAATTATAGTAGAAATTGGAGGATATTTTGAAACCTAGATTCATCGTATTCATAATAATAGTAATGCTTATTGTTGTTGTTGGCACATTGTTATATAAACCTGTTCCTAAACATAAAAAGATCTCTCATCCGGAGTTTATTGAAACACCTTACGGGGAAAAAATTAAAAAAGAACCAAAAGCATTACCCAATGAATGGTTTGGCTATCAACGAGCTTATCCTTATCATAAGATTAAGCATGAATATTATTTGGAAGGATTGCAGCAAGCTGCAGAATTACATGCTCAAACTAGAGGAAACCGTGAATATAATTGGGAATTGGCTGGTCCGATCAATGTGGGTGGTCGTATTACTGATCTGGCAATTCACCCATCCAGTCCTGAAATCTGGTATGTAGGAGCCGCTTCAGGTGGAATTTATAAAACCACTGATGAAGGGATAAATTGGGAGAATATCTTCACCGAAGCGCCTGTCATTTCTATTGGTGATCTGGCTATAGACCCTAATAATGAAGATATAATATATGCTGGAACTGGAGAGGCAAATTCATCCAGCTTTAGTTTTATCGGCAATGGTATGTATAAATCTGTGAATGCAGGTGAAAGCTGGGAACATATCGGCTTGGAAAACTCAGCTTATATTGGCAGGGTAATTATAGATTATTCCAATTCTGAAAGAATATTTGTAGCAGCAACTGGAACGTTATTCAGTCCTAATGAAGAGCGTGGAATATATCGTAGTGATGATGGTGGATTGACCTGGGATAGAAAGCTGTTTGTCACTGATTCAACTGCGGCTGTAGATCTCGTTCAACATCCTACCAATCCGAACATTTTGTATGCTTCTATGTGGGAACGTATGAGGGGTAGAGAGTATCGTAGATCAGGAGGATTTTCGTCCGGTATCTATAAATCCAATGATGGTGGAGATACTTGGGATGAACTGACTAATGGTCTTCCTAATCACGATGGTGTTGGGAGAATTGGCCTGACGATTGCTAAAAGTAATCCCGAAGTATTATATGCATTTTATGATCAGCAGCCTGTTGGAAGTTATTCTTTCCTAGGAATATTTAAAACCACAGATGGGGGAACAAGTTGGAATCAAACCAATGACGGTAACATTACCGACATGAATTCCAGTTTCGGTTGGTATTTTGGTCAGATCTATGTTGATCCTGCCAATGAAAATAGGGTGTATGCAATGGGAGTAGCTCTTTGTAGAACCGAAAATGGTGGTGATAGCTGGCAAGTAATTGCAGATTATGGAAATATGGATGAAATACACGTAGATCATCATGCCATGATCATTGATGAATTTACAGGTAGAATTGTAGAAGGGAATGATGGCGGATTATATACGAGCTATGATTATGGTAATAGCTGGAATAAAATTGATAATATTCCACTAACTCAGTTTTATGCGATAGAAATGGACTTCCTGAATCCGGAAAGAATTTATGGTGGTACGCAGGATAACAGCACGATCAGAACTATGACCGGTGCTCTGGATGACTGGGAAGTGATCTTGGGTGGAGACGGATTCTACTGTAAAGTTGATTACACAAATCCCAATATAATTTTTGCTGAATACCAATGGGGAAATTTATATAGATCTACAAATGGTGGTGGATGGTTTGAATATATAGCCGATCAGATGAACAATGATCGAAAAAACTGGTCTTCTCCACTTGCCATGCATCCTGTAGATCCTGCAATTCTTTATTTTGGAACCTATCGTATCTGGAAAACTACAAATAGCGGTAATTATTGGACTGCTGTAAGTAACGATCTGACAGATGGTGATAACGGCACCAGTTATCACACTGTCTCTACAATTGCAGTGAATCCTAATTATCCCAATGTGGTAATTGCCGGTACAGATGATGGGAATGTGCATGTTTCTACCGATGACGGGAATAATTGGTCAGATGTCACCGCAGGATTACCGAATCGCTGGATAACCAGGGTTGCTGGAGATCCATTTGATATGAACACGATCTATGTAACTGTTTCCGGTTTTCGCTGGGATGAGTCTTATCCTCATGTTTATAAATCTACAGATCTCGGACAAAATTGGATAGAAATATCTTCCAACCTTCCACAATTACCAATTAATTGTATTATTCTTGATCCTGAAATTCCAAACCGAATTTTTATTGGTTCAGATGCAGGAGTATTTTTCACTGAAAATGGAGGAAGTGAATGGCAAAGCCTTTCTGATGGATTGCCTAATGTACCGGTTATCGATATGCTTATTCACAACCCAACCAGGACGTTGTTACTTGGAACTTATGGTTGCTCTGCCTATACAATGGACTTGAATGATTTAAATACAGGCTTAGAAGAAGAAATTGTAACTGTTGGAGTGAATTTACTACAAAATTATCCTAATCCGTTCAATCCCGAAACGACAATATCTTTCAATTTACAGAGATCAGTTTATCAAGCAGAAATTGAGATATTCAATATAAAAGGGCAAAAGGTAAAGACATTGAATGTGGTAGATCCTGTTTCAAATTCGGTGAATAAGGTTATGTGGAACAGCAAAGATGATAATGGTAATAAGGTTGCAAGTGGAACTTATTTATATAGATTAAAGTTAGATGATCAGGTTGTAGCAACGAAGAAAATGATCTTGATCAAATAATTGTTGGATTTTAAATTAAGTGAGTAAATATCTTTTTACTTAAGTAATTTGACATAAAATTAACTTAATCTATAAAAGGTAACGAGAGGTAACTATGAAGAAAATAATGTTAATCGCTTTATTGATTTTAGCATTTAGCCTAAATGCCGATATAATAAACAGTGCATTTACTCCGGAATTATTAACACCATCAATGATAAATATGAACAATCTTACTATAAATCATTCAATATCATTCAGCAGCAGTATCTCTTCTAATAGTCAGAGTGCCTATGAATCAGTATATACAAATCATCTTAACTATAAATTTAACTCTAAATTGAATCTGAAAGTAGATTTGAATTTTGTTAATTTTGGTTCAGCAACACATCAAGGCGGGATAGAATTTGATGGTAATAATGACAATACGTCAAAAGTTTTACCAAATTTTCAATTGAATTATAATCCTTCGGAAAATGTGAAATTTATAATTGAATTCAAACAATACAATTCACCTTTTGAAAGAAATAGTCTATTTGATTAAGAAATTCTAAATAATATCAGCAGGGGCTTTAGGAAATTTGTAACCTTTTTCTCTAAATAATGATAAACATATATCTGTAACTTCTGGATCATATAAAATATTTCTATTTTTTTCAATCTCTTCTAATGCGATATTGATTCCTAATGAAGGTCTGTATGGCCGATGAGAAGACATCGCTTCAATAACATCTGCTACTGCCAAAATCCGTGCTTTCATGAGTATCTCTTCACCTTTTAACCCATTTGGATACGAAGAGCCATCATATCGTTCCTGATGCTGAAGGACTATTTCGGCAATTGGCCATGGAAATTCAATAGATTTTAAAATATCATAACCTGTTTGCGGATGCATCTTTATTAAATTAAATTCGGGTTCTGTAAGTTTTCCGGGTTTACTCAGAATTTCTGCAGGAATATTTATTTTCCCAATATCATGAACGAGTGCAGCTAATTTAATTCCGTTGATTTTATCTTCTGAAAAATTCATTTCCTTTGCAATTGCCGAAGCAAGATCAGAAACACGTCGTTGATGACCGGCAGTATATGGGTCACGCATCTCAACTGCTTGAACAAGTCCTTCCACTGTTTCTTCAAGGATACGTTGCAATTTGCTGTAACTATTTTTTAATTGTTCTTCAGCATTCTTTAGATTCGTGATATCAATATTTACACCAGCGTGATATTTTATGTTATTCTTATCAATAAACTCCAGCATTCTATCTTCGATCCAGATGTAAGAATCATCAGCTTTTTTGACCCTAAACCACGATGTAAGTAACCCTTTTTTCCCAGCTTTTTCCCATTCCGAATATTTTTGATTAATATACTCTTTATCATCCGGATGAATTAGAGAAGTAAATTTGTTTTTATCATTAATAAAATCTTCTGCAGGATATCCCAACATTTCTTTAATGTTTTGTGAAACAAATTCTTTAGCTCCTCCCGTCTCATATAAAATAATATTTGGAACATTATCTAATATTGTTTCCAGCCGGAATTGGGTTTTAGCCAGGTTCTTTGATGCTAGTTTTTCTTTAGAAATATCTGTAATGATACCATCCTGATATATACAAATACCAGAATTATCACGTATAGTATGAATATTCAATAAACACCAAAGTTTCTCACCATTTTTCTTTTGCAGTTCTACCTCGTAATTACGAATACTATTCTCTTTTTCTAAAATTGAGATCAGTTGATTCCTACTTTTTTTATTAGTATATAATTCGCTAACAGATGTAGAGAGGAATTCTTGTTCAGAATCAAAACCAAACATCGAGACAATTGCTGGATTAGCGGATATAAATTTTCCTTCAGGTGTAGCCCTGAATAATCCAACGGGTACATTAGAGCGTAGATTCATAAATTTTCTGTCGCTTTCTTCTTTTGCTTTTTCAGCCGAAGTACGTTCAAGTACTTCATGCTGAAATTTCTGATAATTTTGTGCATTTTTAATAGTTGTTGTAACATAATTTGCAAAAGTATCAAGTAAATTCAGGTCATTCTCAGAGAAATAGGGACCGATCTTGTTTAAACAAATAGCACCAAGTACTTCATTATTATAGATAAAAGGAGAGGCAATTATTCTTTCTTCTTCTTCTTCTGTAGTGCCGGGAATTTGAAATCCATTTTCATTAGGTCCGGCATCGTTGAACATTATACTTTTTTTTGTTTTCACAACTTTTCCGGTGAAGCTTGAATTAATATCCAAAGGTGTTGCCATAATCTCTTTTTCATAAACGGGATCAATTACGAATTGTGGAAGTAATTCTTTCCTATCTTCCGAAAGAAGGTATATTGCACATCCATAAGAGTTAAGATGGTTCATTATACCAATTGCAATTCTTTGAAATACTTCATTTAAGTCTAGGCTGGAATTGATGTATTTTGAGGTTTCCAAAATTAATTGTAATTCATGATTTTTTCTTTGTAGCTCTTCCTCGATCTTTCTCCGGTCATTAATCTCATTTTGTAATTTATTATTAAGTTCTTCCAGATGCGGATTATTTTCTTTAGTTGTATTTGCCATGTCTATATTATTATTAACCTGTAATATCCGTTATTTCCCGAATTGTAGCTTGAATAAATGATTTACAATTTAATTTAAAGCTACTCAACCAAACCTGAGCAGTGAATGCTTTTCCGTTCTTCTTATTATATATCCATTCAAATTTCATATTCCCATTTTTAATGGTTTGAG
>JAUVKM010000124.1 GCA_030596265.1 Candidatus Cloacimonadota bacterium | reverse complement strand
TTCTATGAGCAATATTGGAATAACGTTCCTAATAATTATGAACAAGAGATCTACGGAGCTTACAATACTGAAGAACAGCTTAAAAGCTGGGTTTATCGAGTGCGTACAAATCAATTGAATTTACCGATTGAAATAAACATTACAAATCTGGACAGAAATGCTGAAAGATTCTATCTTTATGTAAATGGGCAATATATTGACCTTTCAACCAGTGCTTATACTTTCACTCCAACTAACTCTAATTATTATACTTTTACTTTGTATTATGGGAATTTAACCCCTTCATTGGATTTCGATGATATTCCCAACCAGTTACTCTATCCAAATGAAGTTCTTGAAATTAGCTGGTCAGTGAATATGAGTACCACTATCGATCATATAAATGTTTATACAGAAAATGATGAGATAACAATTCCAATTGAAACTGAATTGTATCCAACTATCTCTAATGTTGAATGGGTTGTTCCACAGCTATTATTTGAAGACCTAAGTTGCAGGATAGATCTGGTTATGGATGAAGGTGACACATTGCATCATTATTCAGCTTATAGTTTTGGTATCATCTCTCCGCAAAATATTGTGGAAACTTATCAAGGTTGGAATCTGATGACCAAAAATTTCAATACGAATCAATATTCCACCGAGGAGATATTTGGTGAGAATGTAGAGTTTTATGAATTTATTGATGCTGAATTTAATTTAGTGGATGAACCGGAATTTCTTCATCCTTACTGGAATTATGCTCCGCAAGATAACTATTTTGCTTTAAATAATGTAACCATGCAGAAAACAGCATACAGTATGCAAATGAGTTCTGGATGGAATATTATTCCGAATCCGCATAGAGCACATTATGATATTGATCAGTTAGTATTTTCTGTAAATAATGTTGATTATGAATACTATCAAGCAGTACAGAACAGGTTGATCGAACCTGCTGTTTTTGATTTTAATAATAGCTTTGATCCGGTTTATGAGTTGGTTTCGACTAATGCCTATTACTTATATTGTTATGAAGATAATATCACAGTGAAATTCATCCCATATTATTCCAATGAATTTTCACCTGAGTATGATCTTAATTGGAAAGCAAGAATTATCGTTGAGCAGGAAAACAATGATATATCATCTGTTCTTGTTGGAACTTCTAATGTTGCAGATTCACTGTATGATGCAAATTACGATCTTCTTAAACCACTTGCAAAACCATTCATGGATATTGTCACATTCAGTATTCCAATGGAAATTGGCGGAGTAACTAAAGAGCTGCATCAATCTGTTACATCACCACAAAATGAAACACAGGATTATATATATTCATGGAATGCAAAACTTCAGCTTACTGATCTGCAGCCGTTATTCTTTAATGTGAATTCTTTTGAATTGCCAGAAACTGCCAGAATTTTTATAGAAATGCCGGAAGGTTATTTGGAAATCCCGGAAAATGGTATTGTAGAATATACTCCAGCCGATACACTTTTGGAGTTCACAATTATAATCACAGATCAGGATTATAGTAATGCGGATGATGCGGTTGTACAAAACACATTCAGATTACAAAATTATCCAAATCCATTTAATCCCGAAACGAATATAAATTATAGTATCCCAGAAGAAGGTAAAGTTGAGTTGAGTATTTATAACATTAAGGGTCAAAAAGTTAAAACATTGGTAAATGAGATTCAGCTAAATGGGGAACATACAATTATTTGGAATGGAACTAATAAACATAATAAACGTGTTGCATCGGGTGTCTACTTCTATAAATTAGAAATTAATGATTCCAAATTACTAATCAATAAAATGTTGCTGTTGAAATAATGATACAAAACCTTGCGAATGGTTTCATACAGAGATATTCTTTCATTAAACCTTCGCAATGGTTGAAAATTAAGGGATATTTTTCACTAATGTCAATGAATTGGAGGTTTTTATGAAATTTCTTTTTACTATGTCTTTTTTATTATTCCTTACTTTTGTTAATGGAACTATTATCAATATACCAGCAGATCAACCAACAATTCAAGAAGGAATAAATGTGTCTGTAAATGGTGATACTGTTTTGGTTCATCCTGGAAATTATCAGGAAATGATAAATTTTAATGGAAAAAATATTACAGTTGCTTCTTTATTTCTTACAACTCAAGATACAACTTACATTTCTCAAACAACTATCGATCCATGTCAGCCTTGTAATGTAGTTACTTTTGAGAATGGAGAAGATTCCACAAGTGTACTTTATGGTTTAACAATTACAAATTCAGAAGGCTGGAGTAGTGGAATTGTTTGCATTGACTCTTCTCCTACATTGGATTCAAATACAATTTTAGATATTTCAGCAAATGATCGTGATGGTGTAGGAATAAGTTTATACTATTCAAATGCATTAATAATCAATAATTTGATTGCAAACAACCATTTAATGGTTAATGATTTTCAATATAATGGAGGTGCAGGAATTTCATCTTATTCATCGTCTCCGTTAATAATGAATAATATAATTTCAGGAAATACCATTTATGCTACATCTTGGTCAGGAGGAGGGGGATATGGATTTGGAGTTGGAATTTATTGTATATTATCAAATCCAATTATTTTAAAAAATAAGATACACGGAAATACTGCAGAACATGGTTCAGTATATGGGGGTGGCATTCATATTGAATTATGTGAATCATTTGAAATATCAGAAAATATTATATCTTATAACTATTCTGCTAATGGGGGTGGTATTTGCATTACAACTAGTGATGGAGAAATTAAAGACAATTTTTTACTTAACAATCACAATTATTATGGTGGTTATGGTGGGGGCATCAAAATCAACTCAGGAAATATATTAATAATTAACAATGTTATTTGTAATAACTCATCTGGTAGAGGTGGAGGAGTAGTAACTAATAATTATTCTAACAATGATATTTTTATTAACAATACAATATGCAATAATTTTGCAACCCATCAAGGAGGTGCTGTATATGGTTTGTTGGCCAGCCCATTTTTTTATAATAATATTTTTTTCGGTAACTATTCGGTAGAAGGTAGTCAAATCTCATTACCTCAATATACAATTAATCCTAAATTTTATTTTAATAATATTGAAGGTGGATTAGATGCAATTCAGGGCAATAATACTTCGCTTTGGATTTATGAGAATAATATTGATGAACCTCCTTTATTTGTAAATCCTACAATTGGTTCAGGATATCAGTATAGTGCTTTACAATCAGATTGGAATTTAACTCAATCTTCTCCTTGTATAGATGCTGGTATTCCAGATACTATAGGACTGAATATACCGCTATGGGATATAATCGGTAACCTGCGAATCTGGGATGGAGATGGAAATGGAAGTGCTATTATTGATATTGGAGCTTACGAATACGGTGCTCCACCTTATGTAGATATAGGTGACAATGAAATTATTCAAACTTCTGAAGTCTCTTTACATCAAAACTACCCTAATCCCTTCAATCCAACAACAACAATTTCTTTCTCAATTCTAAATAACAGTAATGTGGAATTATCAATCTACAACATCAAGGGACAAAAAGTAAAAATACTTACAAATAATCATTATGAAAAAGGTTCACATACAATTATCTGGAACGGCACAAACCAAAATAATCAACCTGTTTCATCAGGAATTTATTTATATAAATTGAATGTGGATAGTAGAACTGAAGCAGTTAAAAAATGTTTGTTGTTGAAATAAATGGAGAAATAATGAAGATAATATTTACTATTTCATTTTTAATATTCATCACTTTTATTAATGCAACTATTATCAATATCCCTACAGACCAGCCAACAATCCAAGAGGGAATAAATGTTGCAGTTGATGGTGATACAGTTTTAGTTCAACCTAATACCTATTTTGAAAATATCAATTATAATAGCAAAAATATAACTGTAGCTTCATTATTCCTCACTACTCAAGATACAACTTACGTTTCACAAACTATCATAGACGGCAATCAAAACGGTAATGTTGTAACATTCGAAAATGAAGAAGATTCGACTGCAGTTTTATGCGGTTTTACAATTTCAAATGGATTTGGATTTGGTGGTGGAATTTATTGCGTGAATTCTAATCCGAATTTTGAAAACATAACTATAACAAATAATGTTGCTTACGATGGTGGTGGAATTTATTGTGTGAATTCTAATCCGTATTTGAAGAATGTAACTATAACAAACAATATGGCTAATGACGATGGTGGTGGAATTTATTGCGGATCAAATTCTAACCCGATTTTAGAGAATGTGATAATAACCAATAATTCAGCTGAAGATAATGGTGGTGGTATTTATTGCGCATTTTCAAATCCAAATTTAGAGCAAGTTCTCTTAGCAAATAATTCGGCTAATTCTGGCGGTGGCATTACTTGTTATAATTGGTCCAATCCGATTTTGGAGAATGTATCAATTACAAATAATTCTGCTAACAAAGGTGGTGGGATTTGTTGCATGTTTTCTTCTAACCCAAATTTAGAGAATGTAACAATAACAGAGAATTCAGCAAATGATTGTGGGGGAGGGATTTTCTGCAGAGAGAATTCCAGTCTAATTTTTTCTAGTGAAAATCGATGTAATATCTTTTCTAATATAATAACTGGAAATAGAGGTGTAGGTGTAGAAATTTTTAGTACAAGTAGTATCATGATTAATGTCATTGTAGACACATTCATAGTTTTAAATCCATCAGATTACTATACATCTCCAATCGATAATTTTACTTTTGATATTTTAAACAGCATAGAGAACGATTTAATCAATTCTGATTTCTATGTAGCTGTTGATGGTGAAGATACAAATTCCGGAACTTCAGTAGATGAACCTTTTCAAACCATAACCCATGCACTTCAAGTGATTTATTCAGATAGTTTGAATATTAACACAATATATCTTGCAGATGGTGTTTACAGTCCATCGACTAATGGAGAGAGTTTCCCAATTATGTGGAGTAGCTACGTGAATCTATCCGGTAACTTAGAAGAAGAGACTATTTTGGATGCTGAGAACACAGAAAGAGTTATTGAATTTAGAAATGTAACCGAAGCATTGATAGAAGATATTACGATTTCAGGTGGTTTCGCTACTATAAGTGGTGGTGGTATATTATGTTGGTATTCCAATCCAAGAATAGAGAATGTAACAATAAATAATAATTCTGCTAATAAAGGTGGTGGGATTTCTTGTTCAATTTCCAGTCCGAACTTAAAGAATGTAACAATAGCAAATAACATTGCAAATGATAATGGTGGTGGGATTTATTGTGTTTATTCTTCTAATCCGAGTTTAGAAAACAGTATTCTCTGGAATGATTCAAATCAAGAAATTTATTTTGAAGAATATAGCACTCCTAACACAATTACAATTGCATACTCAGATATTCAAGGTGGAGAAGAAGGGATTGTTACCAATAATAATGGTACAGTTTACTGGGAAAATGGCAATATTGATTCAGATCCTTTATTTGTAGATCCCATTAACGGAGATTATCATCTAACTGTTAATTCACCTTGCATTGATGCCGGAGATCCTAATTCTCCTCTTGATCCGGATGGAACTATTACCGATATGGGAGCATATTATTTTGATCAGAATGCAGGAATGGAAGATTTCGAATTACAAATTTCTAAATTCAAGTTGAATAACTATCCCAACCCTTTCAATCCCTCAACCACGATCAGTTTTTCATTACCTCAAACGTCCTCATTGGTTAATCTTGAAATATATAATATCAAAGGTCAGAAAATTAAAACTTTCCCCGTCATCATGAGCGGAGACGAAGGACGAGGGAAAAATAAATTTAGTGTTGTCTGGAATGGCACTAACTATAATAATCAACCTGTTTCATCAGGAATTTATTTGTATAAGTTGAATGTGGATGGTAAAACTGAAGCATTTAAAAAATGTTTGTTATTGAAATAAATTGGAGAATTTATGAAAATATTATTAACTATTGTATTTATCTTTTCAATCACATTAGTTTTTGCAGAAGATATCTGGGAAGATGGTTTTGAAGAATTTACCGGCTGGATATTGAATGGTGAGTTTGAAATAGATTCTCCGCAGGGATTAGGTGGAGAGTATGGAAATCCTGATCCGCAAACGGCTTATGAGGGAAATAATGTTCTCGGTGTAGATCTTACCGGGCTTGGTGCAAGTTTGGGTGATTACGAGACTGACCTGGGTGCTCATGAATATTTTGCCATATCACCTGCTATTAATTGCAGCGAGTTTGTTGGAGTAGGATTGAATTTTATGAAGTGGTTGAATGTTGAACAACCGGCATACGATCATGCCTACATCAGTGTGAGCAATGACGATGGAACAACCTGGATTGATATCTGGACGAATTCTAGTGTGGTTACAGACAATTCATGGAGTATTTCCAACTATGATATCTCCGAAATAGCAGACCTTAATAGTGAAGTTCGTATCCGGTTTTCAATTGGAACTACAGACGGCTCCTGGCAATACAGTGGTTGGAATATTGATGATCTCACCATCACCGGCAATCCGGTTATCTATGGTGCTATCGAAGGAAATGTTATCAA
>JAUVKM010000278.1 GCA_030596265.1 Candidatus Cloacimonadota bacterium | reverse complement strand
TTATGATCCTTACAATTATAATGTTATTGCACGCTATAATTCTGGAAATTTATTAGATGGAAAGATAAACTATAATTTGATGTTAGAAAGAAAAAGAGGAGATTATTATCTGGCAGGAACTAATTATGATGGGTATTCATTCGGTCTTGAATCTCAATTGACTTTTGATATGCATAAGATAAATCTTAGTTTTATCGGAGCTCCTCAAGAACATAATCAAGTATATTTTAAATCTGATAGAAATTTAATGGAGACACTGGGCAGAGAATACAGCCGTAATAATCATGAATATCAAGAGAATTATTACTTCAAACCTCAATTCTCAATTCGTGATGAATGGAAGATAACGGATAATCAACTTCTCATGACAAATATTTTTGTAACTACTGGTCTTGGCGGAGGTAAATATTTGAACCAAGATAAATTTGATATTAATACTGGTAGAATAGATTTTCGTGATGGCTTTCTTGATGAGGATGATCCCGCAGGATGTGAATGGTCTAATTTTGCTCTTCATGCAAAGTATCTTTATGACACTTATGGAGTAATTTCTGAAGGTTATATCCCAGAAGATGAAGATTTTTTTGGATATTCAACTTATTTTGATCCTGTAACTGGGGAACAAAAGTTAATATTATCATCTGGTTGGGATTTTTTTAGAAGTCGTTATGATTACAGTTGGCGTAATAACAGGATTAGCGATCATCAGCAATTTGGAATGAATACATATTATCAATATGACATCAACAATTATTACAAGCTGGTTTTTGGTGGTGAGATGCGAAATTGGCAAGCTGACCACATTGGGAAGAGAGAGAATTTCCGTCATTATAATCCAGAGTTTCCAGATAACGTTGAGACATATGAAGAAATACAGACAACATATGATTATACTACGGATGTTTTAAATATGTCGGCTTTTACAAGAATTCAAATAAAACCAACAGAGAAAATCAATATTCTATTGGATGGACAATATGCACGTTACTCATCCCAAGTTGAAGAGAACCCAATAGAAATTTATGATATGGGAACAGGAGAGCCTACCGGTTACTATTTCTATTCCACAAAAGAGATGACCGAAGTTGTTGAGCAAGATACAGTATTAAAATTTAGTATAGATGATTACAAAAAAGTATTTAGTTTCTTCTCACCTAAATTAGGTATTAACTATAACTTATCTGAATATTTCAATATTATGGCAAATTACTCATTAGCATATAAAGAACCAAGAACTAGCGATTGGTATAGTGGTTATAACGGACCTGATGGAAATCAAATGTATACAAAGAATGTTGTGCTTCAGGATAGTTTAGGAGATTACTATAATCAGGATGAAGAACACTTTTATGGAGAGCTTAAACCAGAGAAGATTAATACGATCGAATTTGGCATTGGATACGATGGAGTATATTTTGATATTGATGCAAATTACTATATTAGTGAATATGAGGATAAGATCGAACGGGTTAACCTTCCAGTAACAGAAGAATACTATCATGCTGCAGAAGATTCTATCGGAACTAACGAATATGATGCCAACTTAACATTGAATGCCGGGAAAGCACGTCATCAAGGTTTGGAACTAAGTACTAAATTTAAACTCAATAATTTTGATAGTTCAACCTCATTAACGCTTTCAAAGAATAGATGGGTCAGTATGAATGTAGATGAAATATTTGGTGGAAGTGCTGAATATATGATTGGAAAAGTTGTACCCAATTCACCCGAAACAATGGCAAATGCATCAATAGGATACACATTCAAGAAGTTACCATTGAATGGTAAACTTAGAATTGGTTTTACCGGAAAATACTGGGATGATTATTATGCAAACTACACAAATGAATATTATAGTAATTATATTCTGGATGGGACAAATTATGTTGCAGATACTACTTCTGTAACAAGTTCCCAATTACCTTATTTTATGGAATTCGGTAGTAATATTAAATATTCGTTTAATATAGGTGGAACTGAAGCATTCATCAGATTGGATGTAAATAATATTTTGAATAGAGAGAATTTCCTTTCTGCTAACGTTAGAACAGATTATAACCGTGGTTATTATGATGAAAACGATGAATGGCAAGATGATTATCTTACTGGGAATGAATTCATGTATGTTACACCTGCACCACTATTAAATGTTTTCTTAACAATGGAAGTTAAATTTTAAGCTAATACCAAACAAAGGAGCTGAGAAAATTCTCAGCTCCTTTGTTGATTCTTGATTAACTATTTTTTTTTCGGGGTAGGTTTTTCTTTCTTTTCTTTCTCTTCTTTCAACTCTTCAATCAGAACTTTCACATTATCTGTTTTAAAGATCGGATAAAAATCGGTAACATAATCGCTAACAATATTTTCCAAACCTTTATTTTTCTTGATCACATCCTTATTGAATTTGACCGTGATAGTAATTTTATTGAAAACTGCAACAATTGAAACAATTGGAACTTCACCAATAATATTACCCAAATACTGTGGAAGAGTTTTGTCCAGTTCAATGAGACCTTTGAATAATTGATAGATTTTCAACACTAAATATCCAATACCAGATATTATTATAAGAGTAAATATTTTTTTGAATGCTTTTCTCATCTTTTTCCCCGAACTCTATCTTATCTAATTAAGATTTACGCTTATTTTAGGAGGATTACCTTTTTCAAGCTTGTGTAATCACCACCATTATTTGTAATACCAGTTTCAAAGAAATAAATACCACTGGAAACCTTACTGTTATTGTCATCAGTACCGTTCCAAACGATATGGTGTTCACCTGCTGTGAGTGTCTCACTAACTAAGGTTCTTATCTTTTCACCTTTAATGTTGTACACATTTAAAGTTACTCTGCTATCATTCTTCAAATTAAGATATGCGGTTGTTTGTGGGTTAAATGGATTTGGATAACAGCTAATAAATTCTGAACTTGCATTAACAGTGTTTTCATTGGAAGAAACTACAGGATTTATATCATCCCAGTCTCTTGGGCAAACACAATAATTATCATATGAATACACGATGAATCCTTGTATTGCTTCAAAAGTGTCACC
>JAUVKM010000083.1 GCA_030596265.1 Candidatus Cloacimonadota bacterium | reverse complement strand
AGGAACTCAGGTACTTTTCTCTTTCTGTATTTTTTTATTATTGACAGTTATATTTTCTTTAATCAATTTCGTTTGCGATATTTATACATGCAATGAAACAAAGTACTTTGAGTGGAGATATGAGATATGCACAAGTATCATTAAAGCTTAATAATAAGAATTAATAATATCAAGAGTTCACTTTTTAGAATGAATATCGATAAGGATTTATAAAGGTGCATAGTAACTCTGATATTGAAGTTATGACGAACTTTTTTAGTGTAACTATAGGTAAGTTATGTGCACCTTTCATAAGGGCGTGGTATACATATGTTAGGCGAAATTGATGTTATTTTGTAATTAAGTATAATGTCAAATTGGAGGTTAAATGCTTTATAGTGTAATATTTATTCTAATTATTTTATTATTAATCCTTCAAAATAAAAATGCTAATCTGTATCAAAAAATTCGCAGGAAAAATAATGAAGAATCTCAATTAAAAATACATATTAAATTGACGAAAGAAAATGTAGAATATCTTGAAAGTAATATTGAAGACTTAAAACATATAATTGAAATAAAGACTGGCATAAAACTTAAATATCAAACAAAACTTGCTTGCAAAAAGTGCGGTCATATATGGGATTATGATGAAGAAAACAGTAATTCATCAGGAACTGATTTATGCCCTGAATGTGGAAATTTTTCTTCATTTAGTGATACCATTGGTTTGATGAACTCTGGTTTATTAATTCCAAATGAGTTATTAGACCATAAAGAGTAAATACACAAAATGAAGTAAAATATTCTGGAGTGATTAATATGATAACTTCGTTAAATGTTCATAAACGTAACAAAATTATTGCATCAATCTTACCTTCTATCTTTCTATTATTAGCAATTATAGATGGTTTACCATATGGCTTTTTTACATTACTTAAATTGATTGTATTTTTCACGAATATATATCTTGTTTGGTTAGCATTAAAATCTAAAAACCTTTTATGGATTTGGATTTATGGTTTAATTGTAATTTTATTTAATCCAATTATTCCCATACATTTTGAAAGAGATATTTGGGTTATCATCGATGTATTTACGGCTTTTCTATTAATTATTTCAATATTTATTTTTAAATTATCAAAAAACTAATATTATCATAGATATGAATAATAATAATTCTGAATTCTGTTATCTTTGTTCAAAAGAAATAACATTATCTGATGAAAAAAATGAAGATCACGTAATTTCTAAACTATTCATTAAAAGAAATCAACCAATAGCTAAGGGTTTTGATTATGGAAGTTTTTTACCAACACATAAATTCTGTAATAGTAGATTTGGTAATGCAGATTCAAATGCGGAAGCCATATGTCAAAAAGCATTAATCCTGATTGATGTCATTCAAAATCCAAACAAATCCTTCAATAGAGAACATCGTAATAATCCAGCGTTTAAAATCTTAGCAATTAATGGAGATCAATTGAAGGATTTCTCAAAGAAAGATTTTGAGTTCTTTGGTTTAATTGATGTTCGTGATAAAAAATATGAGGATTTTACTAATCCTGATTTTTTTAGAAATAAAGAGAAAATAAATCCAATGCTTAAACCACTAAACTCAGCACTTACAGTTCTTGTAAAAAATTCAGCAGCACTTCTTGTTAAAAGATATAATGTTTCAGCAAAGTCATTTTGGCGTGTTATTGTTAAACCCTGCTATTCTTATAATAACGAGCTTAATTTGAATTCATTATTCGGTGATGTAAAACCATTTGAAGAAGGTTTAAGCATTTGGGTAAATCCTTTTAATGGTGGAGATTGGTTTATTCGATTCCAGTATTTCAAACAAATATTTTTCGTTTTCTTTTCAATAACAGGAAGAAAGAAAATAATAGATAAAATAAGTGAAAAATTATTTAATAAAACTGAAAGTTATTATTTTCAATCTAACCAATTAATTGATTTAATTAATTATAACTGGTATAATAATCGTTTAGACAAAGTGAATATCGGTGCGCTCTTTAATTCTAAGAAATAGATACAAATCGCCTAACAGAAGCACCTGCGGTAGGTTGGTTGGTGTTCTTCGTCTGAATCGTTCCGATTCAAACTTTGGTCGGTTTGTTCGGTCGTGATCGTTCCGATCCCGCTGCACACGCCAAACATTACACGAAACATTGAAACCTCGGCAGAATGTTTTGTAGAAAAAAAGAAAAATAAACTGATTTTTTTGTTGTTTGATTCTGTTGCTTTCGCAATTTTAGTTCTTAATGAAAATGATTTCGCGTTTCGTAAAATCTAAAAAGAAAATTTCAAAGCTTCTCGATGTCTGTAAATTTGAAACGTAAAACGAATGGAGAATAATTATGCGATATACAAATACGTACATTCAAGTTAAAGATTTTAACAAGAGTGTTGACTTCTTTGAAAAAGTATTAAAAACAGAAGTTAACATATATGCAGAAAATCGTTGGGCTCAATTTTCTGGATTTTCGATTTTTTGTCCTGATTATGATGTGATTAACAATGTTCAAAAAGATGCAAAAGGCTATTCTGATGTGAAAGTTGGTAACAATGTTATCATAGAATTTACTTGCGACAATATTGAAAAAGAATATGAAAGAGTAAAAAGACTCAATTTGCCTAATTTATCTGAACTCAAATACTTAAATATCAAAGCACCTTACAAATATTTTATGTTTGAGGATTTAGATGGAAATTGTTTTGAAGTTGGGAAATTAATGTAGCAAACATCAGGTGATAAAAAAAAATGTAAATAGAATGTTCAAGAAAATTGCCCAAACTGCGCTTTTTACAAATACAAGAGCGAAGCAAGTAATAATGTGTTATAACAACTTAAAAAAAATAGACGTGATCGGCAATCGTGTAACAAACGTATCAGCGGTAATAAAGCAATGAGAAATTTGAAATTAGGAATTAGAAATTTGGATCGTTCCGGTCCCGCCGCGTGCTCGAACATTAGCAGAAAAGTGACTGAATATAATGAAGAATAGCATAAAAGAATTATAAAAATAAAAGGAGGAAAAAATGAAAAAGATCGTAATTGTTACAGTTTTAGTGGTTCTTTCAGTTTTTACTTTAATTGGGCAGAATTCACCATCTGTAATTAACTATCAAGGGTATCTCACTGATACTGTAAATTCTCAAGTTAATGGTTCTCATGTACTTAGCTTTCGTATCTATGAAACTGAACAATCCACAGAATTTATCTGGGAAGAGAGTAAAGTTGTTGAAGTCATAAATGGTTATTTTCATACACAACTGGGTTCCATAAATCCGATAGAACAAAGCACTTTCGGCGAACCTAATAGATGGTTGGGTATATCTGTAGATGATGATAATGAAATGTTGCCCAGAATCCAATTTGCAAGTGTGGCCTATGCTATGAACATTCCAACTGAAATGAATGATGAAGATTGGTTGATTAATGGAGATGTAATGTATGCCGGTGATTACGGAGTTGACGTGGCAATTGGTTCTTCAAACGCTCAAGGATATAAACTGTGTGTATATGGTGTATCCGCTGCAACTAGCCATGTTGGATTTTCAGATAAACGTTTTAAAACAAATATTGAAAATATTGATAATCCTTTAGATATGATAAATCAACTAAGAGGAGTATCTTATCATTGGAAAAAAAGTGAATTTCCAAATTTGGGATTTGACGACAAACGACATCATGGTGTAATCGCTCAGGAATTACAGAAATCTATGCCTGATGCAGTATTTCAAGGTTCCGATGGCTATTTAAGCGTTTCTTATGATGAAATAATTCCGGTATTAATTGAGTGTATCAAAGCACAGCAATTGGAAATAGAAAACTTAAAAAGCATAGTTGAATAATCTTAGGAGTTCGATATGAAAATTATAATTTTTCTTTGTATGTTATTTTTCTCATTTTCCATTTTGAATTCTAATTTATGTGAGAGTGAGAATTTTGCGTTGCAAAGAGCAGGAATGCTTCAGGGATATTGCAATCCAATAGATAATTCTTTCAGTAATAATTATGAACTAAACGTATTTCTCGGATATGAATTGGCTGTTGACAATATCTCTTCGGAACAATATGTTCTATCTACAGGATTTTACGAATTTGGTGTGTTGAATGTGAATGTAGAAAATGATTTTATAGAATATCCCCGTGTATTTTTACAAAATCATCCAAATCCTTTTAATCCAAAGACAAATATTTCTTTTTCAATACTAAAAGACAGCAAAGTAGAATTATCTATTTATAATATTAAGGGGCAAAAAGTGAAAACATTGTTTTGTGAAACAGTATCAGCTGGAGAGTACTCAATTATCTGGAATGGTTATGATGAATCAGGAGAACCAATCAGTTCCGGAGTATATCTTTATAAATTAAGTGTTAATGGCAAAACTGAATCAGTTAAAAAATGTCTATTATTGAAATAAGAGAAGAAGCTGCTAACAAACGTGTTAGCAGTAATAAAGCAATGAAAAATTTGAAATTAGAAATTTGGATCGTTCCGGTCCCGCCGCGTGCTCGAACATTAGCAGAAAAGTGATTGAATATAATGAAGAATAGAACAAAAGAATTAAAAAAATAAAAGGAGGAAAAATGGTAGGTTTTATAATAGCAATTGCAATTTTATTGATCATCGTCTTTAGTTTAGTTGGAATGTACAATGGTTTGGTTCGATTGCGAAATCAGGTTAAAAATGCCTGGTCTCAAATAGACGTTCAACTTAAAAGACGACATGATCTGATCCCAAATCTTGTGGAGACTGCTAAGGGTTATATGAAGCACGAGCAAGATACACTAAAAGGGATTACAGAAGCACGAAGCAGGGCAATGGGTGCAGGTTCTATTGGTGATAAAGCCAAAGCGGAAGGTGAACTAAGCGGTGCAATGAGTAAATTCTTTTTGGTTGTGGAAAATTATCCCGATCTGAAAGCAAACAGCAATTTCCTGGCAGTTCAGGAAGAGCTTACTTCCACAGAGAATAAAATAGCCTTTGCCCGTCAGAGCTACAACGATCAAGTATTGTTCTTCAATAATAAGATCCAAATGTTTCCATCCAGTATCATAGCTGGAATGTTCAATTTTGAAGAAAATGAATTTTTTGAACTTGAAAACGAGGCAGAAAGAGCTGTTCCAAAGGTGGATTTCTCGTAGAAATCATTGCGGTTTATAAAACATCTGAATGCTCAGCTTGCTGATCTTCCGATTGTTTTCTTTATTGTAAGAAATATCGTACATTCCGAAGATTCGATGAATCAAAACATTCGGAAGTTCTTTAATTTAAGCATCTTTTAGTCATTGCAGTGTGTGTTTTTATTTCCGCATCCAGCCTTCGCTCAGCTTCGGCTTGGCAGGTAAGGGCGGAATGACAAATTAGGTAAATAATATGTGGGAATTAATTCGAGCAAATAAACGTAAATCTTTATTCCTGTTTTTTGTAATGGGAATTTGCCTGTTGGTTCTAGGGTTTTTCATCGGAGGAGCTTATGCAGGTGAGGATGGCTGGTTCTTAGGACTTTTTATAGCCTTTGGAATTTGGATTCTAATGTCTATGATAAGTTATTTCAGGGGTGATTCTATTATATTAATGATGAGTAGAGCCAAAAAAGTTTCTTACAATATTCATCCTCAGCTTTTTAATGTTGTAGAGGAAATGAAGCTCGCTGCAAATCTTCATGTAATGCCGGATATATATATAATTCCCGAAGAAGCTCCGAATGCTTTTGCCGTAGGGAAAAATCCCGAGAATTGTGCAATTGCCGTTACTGCGGGACTTCTAGAATGTTTAAATAGAGATGAACTTCAAGGTGTTATTGCCCATGAAATGTCACATATCCTAAATCGTGATGTTCTATTTATGACATTTTCTGGTGTTCTGTTGGGAAGTATCGTTTTCCTTTCTCATGTATTCCTTCGAAGTATGTGGTTCAGCGGCGGTGGAAGCAGATTTAGAAGTAAAAGCTCTAAAGGCGGCGGACAGCTCCAAATGATCCTGATTGTTGCTGCTGTTATAATGGCAATATTAGCCCCTTTAATGGCACGATTATTGTATCTTGCAATTTCCAGAAAACGTGAATACCTTGCTGATGCTTCTGCTATAAGACTTACTCGTTATCCCGAAGGTTTGGCTTCCGCTTTAGAGAAAATTTCAAATAATTATTCTGAAATGAGAACAGCTAATAAAGCTACAGCAGCTTTATATATCGCTAATCCGCTAAAACCAAAAGGGATGAGACTTTCAAATTTAACAAGTACTCATCCGCCAATGAATGAAAGAATCCAAATTCTCCGCAATATTTCTCATGGGGCAAATTTTATAGATTATCAAAACGCTTTTACTTCCATTAAGGGGAAACAAAATATTATACCAACGTCCGGAATAAGCGAGAAAAGGAAAATCAATTTACGAACTGTTGCCGCTGCTGCCTCTACTCAGGCTAAATCCGCTAAAAAAAGTACTCGCGATCTTGGTGATCTGATGAGAGCAGTGAATAAATATGTATTCTTATCCTGCGCTTGCGGCTTGAAAATGAAACTTCCACCGAATTTCAAAAAAGATAAGATCAATTGTCCTCGTTGCGGAAGAAAAAATCACGTTCCAATCGCTGAACTCGCTGCAGTGTCCGGTATGATTGCGGGAACTGAGCAAACAGATATTAAGCCGAAAAATGTAACTACAAAAGATGATTCATTTGTTTATAACAGAACCGGTAAAGGATGGGAATCTTTCAGTTGTCGTTGCGGAAGCCCAAAACAGCTTTCACCAGCATTCAATAAATCATATTTTATTTGTAACAAATGCGGTAGAAAAATCGTGATCAAAGGTCCGTAATAATCAGTCATCGCGAGCAACTAAGTTGCATGGCAATCTGCCAAAGGCTGATAAATCTCTTCTTTCTTTTTCTTCCTGTTTCTCCTTTTGAGATTGCTTCGAAAGTAACAATAGAAGAATCCTCGCAAAGACTAAGGAGACTTGAATGTTCTATGTTTATATACTGACAAATAAATCAAATTCTGTTCTCTATACAGGTGTTACAAATAATTTATTGTGAAGAGTTTATGAACATAAGAACAAGTCAGTTAAAGGCTTCACTTCGAAATACAATGTTTCAAAATTAGTTTATTATGAAGTTGGTGAAGATAGTTACGGAGCAACATCAAGAGAGAAGCAGATTAAAGCTGGCTCACGTCAGAAAAAGAAGGATTTGATAAATTCAATGAATCCCGAATGGAAAGACTTGTACGATGAGTTGGTCAATACTTGAGATTGCTTCGAAGGTAAAATTAAGAAAAAACCTCGCAAAGACAACTTTCAGTCATTGCGAGCAACTTTGTTGCGTGGTAATCTCTTCTTTCCTTTTCTTCCTGCTTCACACAATAGATATTGCTTCGAAAGTAACAGCAAGAAAAATCCTCGCAAAGACATCAGTTTTATATATTATTTTAATCTTAATAATTATTTTGAATACAATATTATTAACACACATTTTTTTATCAATTTGATAAAGCTTGTCTCCTGTTCTTATCAAATATATCAATTCTTGTCTTATTGCACATCTCTCAATATTAGCTAACGTATTATTTTCATAATCTTTAGCAACTCCATACTTTATTGGCACACCATTTGCATCTATCAGAAACTAATTGGAGGGAAAAATGAAAAATTTAGTAAGTAAGTGGAAAGAAAAGAAAATTGAAGTTATAGAAAGATCTAAAAGTAAAACAAATTAATAATGGAGGTTATTATGAAAAAGATCTTATTAGTTGGAATGGTAGTAATGCTTTTCAGTTCGGTTGCCTTATTTGCGCAGGAGCAAACAACTGAAGAAGTAAGTGACGAAGTTAGTGAGGAAGTTCAATTAGAAATTGATGCTGCAATGCAAGAAGTTGAAGAAGCATTGGAAGAAATTAACATCAACATTCTTGTTGGCAGAACAACAGAAGAAACACCAAAAATGGGCGTTTTCTTATCTAATATGGATTTTGAAGATGCATACAAGATGCACTATCCGTACTGCTACGGTGTTTATGTTACCGGCGTTTCTCAGGATGGTCCGGCACAAAAAGCTGGGATTGCTAAAGGTGATATCATTATGGAATTCG
>JAUVKM010000015.1 GCA_030596265.1 Candidatus Cloacimonadota bacterium | reverse complement strand
GCAATTGCATCTGCTTTTCTTTGCTGTAATTCAGCGAGATCATTTTCAAGATTTTCCCAATAAACTAATCTCTCTTTTTTCTTAAGATCTTTGTACTCTTCTTCAGAAAGATAAGTAACTCTAGCCTGGACTAATACGGGTAATACTAACAATGCGATTAATGTTAAAAGTATAATTCTTTTCATAGTTTACTCCTATTTCCCTGCTTCCAGTTCTTTTTGATACTCTTGCAGGCTCTTAAGCTCAGCTTCCTGCTCAGCTAACTCTGCTTCAAGAGCTTTCATTTCGTTATTCAAGTTGTCTGCTTTCTCTTCTTCCTGGATCGCTTCTTCTTCTGCTGTGTCCAACTGAACCTTTGTTACCGGTGGAGGTGGAGGTGCACATGCAGAAAGAAGGATAGAAAGAACCATTACTACTACAAAAATTTTGACTAAATTTTTCATATCTTCTCCCTTTTTTGAATTTTTTTTAAAAACAACAGTAAACTTAATTAGATTAATCAAAATATTTGTCAAGTATAAAGCTTTTTAAGCGTTTTTTTTAAAACAAGATAAATTTAATAAATAACATTTTTAATCTATTAAATAACAAATTATGATTTACATGGTTCTTTGTAATTTATTTTCAAATTTTTTTAAATTGACATATTCACTAAAGAAATGATTAATAATTTATAGATATAAATAATCCTACATAAGGGAGTGTAATATGAGCAGAAAAGAACGATATACAATTAAAACAGGGAAAGGAAAGATCATCAAGCTTACGGATGATATTAAGGAAGCTCTCAAAATACAAGAAGAACATAAACAGGAAGGAGCTTATATAGAAGATAAGAAAAGTCCTAATAAACATAAGAAATCATTTTTTCATTAATAATACAAATTTTTTAAATTTTCCAATTATTTAATTTTAAGATTAGTATATATTTGTGATATGAAAAAATTTAGAATAATTACATCATTAACAATTTTACTGATAACATTATTGGGATTTGCCAGTAAATTTTATGCAGGTCCCGCAGCAAAATGGGTTAATAACTCGCTTGGTGGACTTCTGTATGAAGTTTTTTGGTGTCTCATAATATCCCTTATTCTTATCAAAAGCAAACCTTGGAAGATAGCATTTAGTGTGTTTGTTATTACATGTATTCTCGAATCTTTACAACTGTGGCATCCAGTATTTTTGGAAATAATAAGAAGTACATTTATTGGAAGAACAATCTTTGGAACAACGTTTGTTCCTAGTGATTTCATCTATTATATTTTTGGTTCGCTTGTTGGTTGGATTTTGCTTGAAAAATTAAGAATTTTACAAATTTCTAACGGACATAACAGCAATTCCAATAAGTAGAGAATCCTTTAAAGTGTATCTATCAAGCAGGATTGGCGCATAATCTTTATTATACGGCTGAAGTAATATCTCTCTACCTTCTGCAAAAGATTTGACCTTTTTAAGCGTTACTTCTCCCTCCACACGAATAACACAAATTCTTTCATCAGCGGCAACCCAGTTATCACATTGCTTCACGATTACAACATCACCATTTGAAATATAAGGCTCCATACTATCTCCGCTGGCATAAAAAGCAAAGTAGGAATTGAAATCTCCCGAGAGTGAGGCTGTATCCATCATAATATGATCGAGAGGTTCTGCTGAATCTATTTCTTGAGGAGAGCCGCAGCTTACGCCATCGAGTATTGGTAAATAAAAATACTCTCGATTTCCTACAGTTTTGATATTCCGAGTGGGGAACATGGGACCTTCACCAGTGATTAGCCAAGTAATATTTATATTAAAAGTTGTAGCAAGTTTATTTAAAAAGTCGTAATTAGGGCTGGTTTTACCTTTTATATACCGGTTTATCACAACATTAGAAATGCCGATCTTCTCAGCCAGACCAACTTGTGTAAGTTCAAGTTTTTGCAGAACTTCTTTCATTCTTTTTCCAAATAGCATATCGTCCTCCAATTTCTATTTAACTACATAGTTAAGTAAAATATTATAAATTAACTGTCAAGTTAAAAAAGAGAATTGATGTCTTTATGGTATTATTTCTTAAAAAAAGTTCTAACCTACTACTATATTATTTTTCGGAGAATCATTAACTTCAGCAATAATAGCGACCCATTCAATTCCAGCTGATCTTAATTTATCCAAGAGTAAATTCGCTCTTTCTTTTGGAACAGAAATTAACAGACCACCGGAGGTTTGAGCATCATACATCAGCATTAATTTATGTTCAGCAATAGAATCATTAATGCGTTTAATATGTGGCTTATAATATCGCTCATTACGGAAAGAACCACCGGGGAATAAACCGATTTCAGCTAACTCAAAAGCTTCTTCAATAAAGGGAACAGAATTAAAATCAAGTTCCACAGATGTATCTTTATTTATCATTTCAAATAGATGTCCCAGAAGTCCAAAACCGGTTACATCAGTTATGGCATTTACGCCGATTTCAACTGCCAATTCTGATGCTGTCTTATTCAAGTAGCTCATATGAAAAACAGCTTTATCTATAGCACTTTGAGGAGCTTCGTCTGCTTTGATCGAAGTTGTTATAACTCCCATTCCCAAAGGTTTTGTAAGGATTATTTTATCGCCTGGTTTTATTGTATTATTTCTTAATATTTTATCAGGGTGAACAGTGCCCGTTACGGAAAGTCCATATTTCATCTCGATATCTTCGATAGTGTGTCCACCGAGAACAACACCACCTGCTTCTCTCACCTTATCTATTCCACCACGCAGAATTTCATGTAATATTTCTTTAGTTAAGTGACAATTATCATAAGCAACAATATTAAGGGCTGTATCAACCTTAGCTCCCATTGCGTAGATATCGCTCAGACTATTAGCTGCTGCTATCTGTCCATATATGTATGGATCATCAACAACAGGTGTGATAAAATCAACAGTTTGCACTATGGCAATATCATCCGTGATCTTATAAACACCCGAATCATCATTGTCGGATCTATCAACTAAAGTTCTATCTGAAGTTGGGAAATTTAACCCGTTTAATATAATATCTAAGTCCGCCGGACTCACCTTACCAGCTCAGCCAGCCGCCTTAACATATTTAGTTAATTTAATTATATCTTCTTTTTTGTTCATCTATTCTCCAATAATTAGGTTCAAATGATTAGATATGTTTATTATGTCAAGATGAAGATGATTTTTATGTGAATAATTTATTATTGTAATAATATTGGTTTGTAAAAAGTGACACTCAAGACTGCACTGTGAAAAACGAATGAAAAGTTGATTTGAGTGAATTGAAGAATAAACGTATTAAAAACTTATTATAAAACGAAGATTGCTTAAATTAATTCTAAATTATAATTTAGAGTTGAAAATGTTTCGATAATTCATCTAAGTAATAAATTAATTTATTGAATATTAATGAAATAGAATTTATGAAATTACTTTCATCTATCCCTACTCTCTTTATAGCTTTCTCGTATCTGGATCCTTTTCGATGAGCTATTCCAGTGGATCTTATCAATTGTATATCTCTTAAGAGCTTACAGAATTCTTCAGTTAAATCGAAGGATTGTTCTTGAAGATATGTTTCAAATAAAAACATGGATTGTCCTAAATGTTTCTCATCAATAGTAGATAATTTATCTTCTGAGATATTCTTTTTTAATCCTTTTAAATTTAAAGAATCAACAAATATCTTAGCTGTTAAGGAAATTATTTCATCAAACTCCTTTTGATTTTCATTTAATGGAATTCTTAATCCTGTAAAATTATATTTATCTTTTTTTTCTAATGGTAGTATAAGATTCCAGTTACTTTCTTTTTCCCATTTAATTAATAGCCTTTCAGTTTTTTGTCTTAATAATACAGCAGGATTATTACTATCAGTAAATTCACCTAAAAACGACCTTTTAAATCTTGTCGGACTTATTTTTCCATTTTCTAAATAGATATTATAGCTTTTCCAATATTGTTGTTCGTGGTATGGGAGGCATGTTCCTAAATCTCCAAGAAATACATTAACATAATTCCTACAATCGTTATCCATTTTTAAATGCCAATAATCACATCTAATAATACTATCATCTATTTTAAATTTATCATGGTCATCATAGTATTTCTTCAATACATCTTTTGAGAAAAAAACAGGAGTTAAATAATGTGGAGCATTTGGATTAGCCCCAAAATAATTAGCTAACTTTTTTGGGTCACAAGTAAATTCAATATCTTTATCCATTTTGTCTCTATCAATCAAAAAAGTAATGTATTTAGGTGCTTCGAATAATGTGGGAATGTTATCCTGGTCAATTGGGAATAAATAGCTTTTTCCTCTGAAAACAACATTTCTAATATCACCACTGTAAATAGGAAGATATCGATCAATAATATATGTATTTCCTTTTTCAATTAAATCATAGTTTTCATTGGTAAGCCCATAGTTTTCTGAATAAAATCTTAATACTTCTGAAAAAATTACAAAACAAACTTGCTTAACACCGATAAATTCCCATAAATACTTATATTTGATTTGTATCTTATTAGTAGAATATTTAGCAACACAATCTTTTTGTCCGTATTCATCATATCTGTAGTAATTTTTATCGTCAGCTTGATATAGATTAAACCTTAACCTGAATTCCTCACAAAGTTCAGGATAGTAAAGATTTTCTTCTCTTATATCTCTCATAAAGATGAATGGTTGAATATCAGCTCCATGTGCATAACTCTCATATCCGTAAATTCTTTTTTCATTCTCATAATATTCAGTCTCTGAAGCTGGATATCCTGGTTTGGTCAAATCCCATCCTGATGATTCTAATTTCTCATTAACTAAATCTTTCTTAATTAGAGCACAATATATACTTTTTTCTTCTATATTCTCACTTACTTCTTTTTCATATACTGTTATCCATTTTGAATTAAAAATTTCTTCTTTATGAAAAGCTATCCAATCAGGAACAAATAAGTCATCTTTTCTCATAAAAACTCCAACTACTCTACTCTAAACAACAATGCCATCTCACTGAGAATCCTAAAAGTCTCAAGTTCGTATTCGTCAAGGATAATTATATATTTGATTGTGTAGTAAAAGTATTATTTATATTTGTTTTGATTTTATAATTTGTCTACCCGAGCGAAGTTTTAACCGAACTCTTTGGTGGTTAGTCCGGCTTCATAGTTGAATTACTAAGCATTAAAAAGATTTGACATATTTTTCCTCTTCTAGTTTTTTAAGAATATATTTTTGTGTTTTATAAGTGATTTGTACAAATATAGAAAGGAGCTAAGAAAAACTGATGAAAAATTTTACTACTACTCTCGAGATCCAACAACCAAAGATTTAACATTTTAAAAAAAAGTATGTATGAATGTTGAAGTGAGGATGATTTTGAATAAGACTTTTATGCTTTTTTATATTTTCAGTTTCTGTTCCGTTTTACTTTTTGCAAAAACGAATGAAGTATTCTCAACAATAGAATTTGGATTTGAAGCTGGTTCTGAAGTTACCGAAAACAGATATCATGAATATTGGGATAAAGGTATTTCGATTAATTCATTTGCAATAGTTCCATACTATTATGGTTCTTTTGAACTCGGATTTCAATATACAGAATACAAAGCAAAAAAGAATAAAGCTAAAGATTTGGAAGATATTTCAATCTCTCTCGGTTGGGGTAAAAGCATTCCGATATTCAAAAAAGTGGAGTTGTATAATTCTGTTTCTTTTGTTAATCATATAATGAAAATAATTTACACTTCAGAAAATTCTTCAGAAAGTGAAATTTCATTAAATGTTAATTCTCAAGTAAAATACAATTTTCTTGGAAATTATAAATTTATCGCTGGAATAAAATATTCAACAATGTACACTTTTCATAAAATTCATCACTCATTTTATTTTATAGGAATTAGCTATTCAATTAATACTCCTGCTTTCATCAAAAGGTTTCTTCAATGATTATCAAACACTTTTTTTTATTCCTCTTTTCTTATTGGATGGTTTCAATTTCCGGCTTGATTAATTCGGATATCGTTTTTTCTCAGATTATTACAAAGAATGATATAGAAAATTCCGGGATTGTCAGAATTTCAGAAGTCTTACTTTTAATTGATGACAGCAGAGTTATATCTCATGAAGGATTTACCTGGAAAGCAAGTATAAACGGATTATCTTCGTATCAAAATCAAAATTGGATAATCAAGATCGATGATGTTCGATATTACAGGAATCTATTTGATGTAAACAATTTGAATATGCTCCCAATAACACTTTTTGATATTTTGTATGTAGAAATATTTAATGTTCCGGGATTATTTAATTCGGAATTTGTAGAAAGTGGGATGATTCATTTTCATACTGATAGAAGTGTCGAAAGTAAAAATAAATATTCAGGTTATGCTGTTATCGGCAGCGAGACAGGTGATGGTGGTCCATACAATACTGTCGAAAACCATTCTTCTCCAAATGTTGATAAAACAGGTCCAATTTTGTCCATTCGAAATAAATTCAATGTAAAAGACTTTCAAATTATAACTTCATTTATCGGACATTCTCATTGCTTTTCTGATTCTAAACTCAGAAAAAGAAATGAATATTCAATTACTGATGGTGAAACATGGGCAGGGATAAAAAGAATTTCTCCATCATTAACGATAATAAAAAGAGCAGAAACTATCCAGCATGAATTAAATGCGCATTTTTCTTATTCTGATAAATATCCCTTTTTTCTTGAAAGTTTGGGAAGAGAGATTCCAACTTATAGTACATTTTCTAATATTGGATACAAAAATGAAACAATAATTGGCTCAAAGCGAAAATTAAAATCCTCTATTCAATATTCATTTAATCAATTAAAGAAATATCCAAATATTTACGATTTCGATTTTGATTGGAATTTGCACATCGTAACATCAACTTTTGAATTGGAACAACAAAATATAATTGATAGAATTGGTGTTGTTGCGGAGTATGATAAACTTAACACAGATTATCAACTCCATAAAGATCATTTTTTCTTATTTAAATTCTATTGCAATTCAAGATATTTTATTAACGATAAATTTGAAATTGATGCAAGCTTAAAAATTGTCACAAATAAAAAAAAGTATGTTCCCAAAACCTCATTGTCCCAAATATTTACAATTGATAATCATAATAAAATTCTATCTTCGATTTCCTACATAAGTAATTTACCGGAAGAAAATCCAAATCTATTATATTGGTCAAAAAATGGATACAATTTGTTGGAAAGTAATGGCTTTGATTACATTTTCGAAAATTCTATACAAAGTGAATCCAAATTGACTTACGATTTGATTTTCAAGAGTAATTACAATAAATATTTTGATATAACTTTAAATGGAAAATTCAGATCTTTTCAAAATTTAAATCTTGAAAAGCAATCATACACATTTAATGATGAGACATTTTCCTTTGATTCTCCAACAGAAGTAATTTCAGGTATTAATGGAAAGATAATTGGAATCAGTTTGAGATTAAAGCAAAATATTAATCAAAACTTTAATCACAATTTTTTCTTCTCATATCAAAAAGCTGTAAAAGGTGATGATCTTTTCATTTCGAACTGGGAAAAAATTCCTCAGAATAAATTTTCATATCAATGTAATCTTTCTCTTTTTAATGATCTTGAAATCGGAATGATATTCAATTATTTCTCAAAAACAGAATGGAGCAATTACAATCAGATTGAAGGTGAATCATATGATATTTCTTCACAGGAAATATTTTACACGGCATCATTAGAAGCAATTAAAACTACAAACATTAAAATACAAAAAAAGTTCTTGAATAAAAAAATTACCGGAAGTTTGATTATACAAAATTTATTCGATGAAAATTACATTTATCATCCGATTGGAGCGTCTTTTGATTTAGCATATTTTATTCAGATTTCATTTGATATCTAAATAATTTTATGATTTAAACTTAATACCAAGCATACACTAATATAGAAGCATATAAATGCAATAGGTTTACACGAGTGGGTCTGAGCGTGAGCGATGACATGACCCACGAGGTGTGTAGGTAATATGATTTAAGTAAGGTAAAGCTCAACGAAAAAGCACATACAGTTAAGCTATTAAAATTACTTTTGCTTGTTAGGATATTATATAATCATAGACACCAAACATCGGTATATTTAAGAGCTATTATTAAAGCTACATGGAATCTCCAATTTCTAACCGTATTGAATATCACTTTTTAGAATGGAATACAATTTCAAATCTATAAATTCATCATTAATAAAAATCTTTTCCCGCAACACGCCCTCTAAGTGCATACCTGCATTATCCAGAACCTTGCCCGCTGCTCTATTCATTTTCAAGCAGAAAGCTTCAATTCTATTGATATCGGTTTCGTTGAAAATGAAGGCAATTACCTTAAGTAAAGTTTCCGTCATTATTCCTTGCCTGTGATGACTTGGAAGCAGCATATAATGAACTTCAACACATTTAAATTCATCATCGTAGTTAAACAGATTTATAATACCAATCAACTTACCGCTTTCCTTGAGTTCAATTCCAAAGCAACTCGGTTGCTTATTATGGTAGGAACCTATAATTTCATTTAAATACTCAGTAATTTCGTTCATATCATCTAAATGATTCCAAACCATTTTCTTATCAATCTGAGAATTTGTAAGTAGTTCAAATAAGTCAATTTTATCTGCTTCGGAAATCTTTCTCAAGATCAGCCGTTTAGTTTCTAGACTTGGATTATAATCCATGTTCTTCTCCTCGAAATTTTCTATTTATTTACGGACAAAGCATTTTGAACATGAAATTTCGTTAACCGCTACAAAAGTATTAGATTTCAATGAGTTGAGTGGAACTAAGATAAGAGAAGTCCCAAATGGTGGAGGTGGCGGGAATCGAACCCGCGTCCAAAGATAAGTCAAAAGCCGAATCTACATGCTTAGCTATTTTTAATCTTACTTTCCCGATGGGAAACAGTCAAACCAAACTGGAAAGCCAGCCTATAAGTTTTCGAACGACATCATAGACATCTGCCGTTTATAGCTATTAATTATGGCGATCTACTGCAAGCCTAACAGCCAAGCTTAACAGGATCGTAGCTGAACTAAGCAGCTAATGCAAAGTTATCGTTTGCGTTTAATTAGTTTATCACCGTGATTAACGAGTAGGTAATCTTCTCGGCATGCATCAGCAATCCCCTTTATCCCTGTCGAAACCAGGGCACCCCCATATGTTTATCTAATGATCTATTTCTATGGACAAACTAATTTGGAAAGTTCTGATGTCAAATGAAAAGAAACCTTGAGAAAGTAACTTGAAACCTTGCGGATGGTCGTAGACCTCCGCAATGGTTGGGTTTATTTTCTCATTATAACCATTCGCAAGGTTACTTTGTCATTCTTAGTCTTTGCCAACCATTCGCAAGGTCTAAAGACCATTGCGAAGGTTATTATATTTTCAATCATCATCAATTTGATAATCATCCAGATCAGTCATACTGATTTTATTATTCATGTAATCCTTCATTATTTCAAAATAATCATTATTTGAATCAAAATTATCACGAATGAATTTATAATCATATAATTTCGAATTTATTAAACCAATCCAGTCGCGATAATTCGAGAATTCCCAATCTTCAGGTTTTGAAACTAAATTTGCTGCTACTGGATTATGATGAATATAAAGCGATAGTCTTACAAGATACTTTTCATCAGTGATTATTTTGGATTTCACTCTTCCTTCAAAAAGAGTGCCTGAACGGGAATATTTGTGATTGAAGTATTGTGTATATCCATTAAAAATATGACGAATCCAATCTGAGATAGATTTTTCTGTTTTTTGATGAAGTAGAAAATGATAATGATTCGGCATTAAACAATAGGAAATAATGTTGAGAAAATTATTAAAATCAGATTTGATAATTTTTTGAATGAGATTCTCATAATCGGATTTTTCTTTGAAAATCAATTCTTTATTGCACCCACGATTGTAAAGGTGATAAAATCCACCTTCTTCATAAAGCATATAATCCTCTCTTATTTGTTACCATTTGAAATCTTGCGGGTGGTAATAGACATCCACAATCATTGGATTTATTTTCTCATTATAACCATTCGCAAGGTCTTCAACCATTGCGAAGGTTATCTAATTGCATCTTTATAAATCTCAATTACATTTTGAAGAGTTTTCTTCCATGAGTAATTTTCAACAGCATATTCTCGTGCATATTTTCCCTTAGTGAGTTTTGTGTTATTTTTCAATTCCTCGATTATTGCCTTTGCAAGTACTTCTATATTTTCCATCTCAATAAGCTGGCCAACATCGTTATTCACAAAATCAGGAAGACCACCGGCATTAGTGGCAACTACAGGAGTTCCGCAACCCAGTGCCTCAATAGCAACAAGACCAAAAGGCTCGATGCGGGAAGGGACAACAGAAATATCGGCGGCAGAATACAAAGAAGCAACATCTTCTTGGGTTTGATGTCCCAGAAAATAAATATTATTTAATTTTAATTCTGCTTTCAATTGTTTCATCTCATTCATTAACTGTCCATCTCCGGCTAAGGCAAAAACCACTTTCGGAATTTCATCAGTAACTATACGGGCTGCCTTTATAAGAATATCTATTCCCTTGAAATCTGTGAACTTCCCAACAAAACTTACTAATTTTTCAGGTTCAATATTTATTCCAAATTGCGTGAATAATTCTTTATTAGTTATGCTTTTAGGTCGGAACATATCGTCGTCAAAACCATTTGGATTCAATTTTAATTTGTTCTCAGGCACTTTATATAACTCAAGAGTATCATTGTGAACTTGACGAGAAATCGTGATGATCTTTGCAGCATTATTAGCACCTTCCAAAGCATACTTGTGATAGCGTTTATCTTTTTTAAATCCCATTAGGTCTGTACCGTGAACAGTAACGATATAGGGGATACCACTTGTTAGAGCGGCATATGGTGTTATCCATAAATGCTGGGCATGAATAATATCAGGATTGAACTCTGCGACAACTTCTTTTGTAACTTTAATAAATGTAAGAACATATTCTTCAACTTGTTCATCGGAAATATTATAGAATGTATTTAGACTGCGGGGATGCGTTGTAAAGCAGGGGAAATTGAAATCAAGGTCGAGATTATGATTGAGATCAAGGTCAAGGTCAAGGTTGGAATCAAGATCAAGGTCAAGATCGAGGCTTTTTGCACACATGATTGTTCTTCTCTGGAATGAGTAATTGTTATTATCTATCTCACAATCAATATCGACAACAAATACTTTGTGACCTTCTTTTATTAATTCCTGTGCAATATTCAAAGTGTAAATTCCGCTTCCTGAACCCTGCAATGGAAAATGGTTTATCAATAAAACTTTCATTAACTTTCCATGTGGTCAGAAACATCAGAAGCCTGATCTTTGGTCTCAGAGAATTTCGTAGTTGTGTGCATCAGACGTTCACTAAGTTTACTTGATACGATCCATAAAAGTTTGGCAGAAAGTTCACAGTTATCTTTCAGCAGCTTTAGAAATTCTTTATTATTAACTTTTAGGAGGTCTACATCTGAAGTTGCAATAACAGAAACTTTATGTTTAGCTCCAAAAAATATTGAGGTCTCATTAAAATGATCACCTTCTTTAATTTTAGAAACTAAAATATCATGATCAGAGTTCTTTCTTTCCTTAATAACATCCAACGTTCCTTGAAGAACTATATAAACATTTGTATCTAAATCGCCTGCTTTAAAAACATATTCACCCCTTATCAGATTTATGATTTCCGAAATGAAGAAGATACTTCTTAGTTCCTTTTTGGTAAAATTTTTGAACATCTCAATTTTACGCAGATGCAGATTTTGATGAATACTTGTTTTTTCTAATAATTTTCTTTTTTCGATCTGATATTTATCAAATTTGATTATCTGTCCTTTCTTAATAATATCTTTTAGAGAATTGCCAAAAGATTTTGTCTGCTCTAATGTTGCTCTCCATTCTTTCTGGAAACTAAGGTATGTTTCAAAAGTATTATAGTGTGGAATCGCATCATATTTTGCGAGGTAGATATTCTCAATAGTTCCCTTACAGGCTTCCACGTCACCATCTGCAAGGTAATTTAAAGCTAAGATTATATTTGTCTTGAAGATTTTATCTCCCAGGTCAGGTTTCATGAATGAACCGGGGTAAGGATCAAAATCTTCCGGTTTAATTTCATGAAGATTAGTTTTATAGGTTTGTGTATCAAATTTAGATTTATCATAAAGAAATCTATAGATGTCTTCTCTGAATCTTTTCCAAACTGGATGTTTTTTAGATGGAGGTAAATGTTTGATAGCCAATGTATTATCCAGATAAAAATTAAAGCCGAATATCCGGGCATTAATAACATAATCTGTATCTTCTCCCCGAGTAACTTTCGGATCGAAAGGAACAATTCGCATCAGGTTTCGATGTATTACCATTGCTCCGCCAAAAGCAAACGGTGTTTTCTTTAAGCGCGGCTCACTTCCAATAATCTTATCAAAAGCTTCCCGTTTCCCACCAAAGCGATCCCAATAGGTCATCCACGGAACAATATTTACTTTATCATAATACTCATTATCTTCATTTAAATAATAACCGGCAACTCCATCGATTGTGTTTCCATAAAACCTTTTACCAATAAATTCTTTTGCTTTTGTTACGAATTTAGGATCTTCAAAAACTTCGTCATCATCGATTAATAGTGCAATCTCAGCATCCAGAATATATGGAACAAAAATACACATGTTTCTTATGTGAGCATAATTATCTAAACTTAAAATGTCTTCACCGGAATAATCTTTATAAAGTTCCTTTTTTATACTTGTAAGGTTTGATTCAGTAAACAGGATCGTATCTACTGGAATATCTGCTTTAAGTAGAATTTTTTCGAGCTTTTGTCTCATCGGTTTTTCATATTTTCTATTTGTGGCAATAGCAATGATAACTAAAGTGAATTCATTATCTTCAAGAATATGAAATGATTCAAGGGTTCGCGCTAGGGTACCTTCTTCACTTATAGGCGTGGGATGATCAAAGACCTTATCTCCTTTTTTCCATTCGTTATTAGGTCCTGTCCAGTAGGTTGGAATTACCATATAAGTTCGCATTTTTACTCCTTAGTCAATAATTGTCTTAATTTCTTCCAAGCAAGCATTAAATTTTCATAATGTTTAATATCGTCATCTAATTTCTGATATGAAAGTTGGAAGGCTTCAGGTAGTTTTAAAAACCTTTCGTCGCTAAAATATTCAGCAGCAGATCCACTGCCTATCACAAGAGATTCATATCTTTTTTCTATATTAATGTCTTCTGCTGAAAGTGCATATTTATTTTTTATCCAATTTAAAAAAGGATTTCTAATCACCCAACCCATGCAAGCATAATAGAAACGGTCTAAATTTTTCTGCTTGGTTATTTCTGGTTTATTAGGGAAATCTCCAAAACAATTATGAAATATCAGAAGGTCAATATCCACACATCTTCCTAAGCCATGAACTTCCGGTCCAAATAAAGTGTCTTCTCCACGACCCAAGAAACATTCATCATCAAGAATTAAAGTTGTTGAGAAAAAAGGTGGGATAATATCAATTTTGGAAAGGTCAAGTGCCATATTTCCACCAAGAGCTTTTTGTGTATCGAAAATATTTGTGGAATGTGTATCTCTGGTAACCGGAGTATCTACACTGGAAATGTAATAAAACCTGTCTTCCTTTTGAAGACCACGAAGAAGCTCCATCAAATAGGGAAAATTCATTTTAGGGATAATGTAATATCCAGAGTAATCACTTGTAGTCAAAATGACATCTTTCTCTCTTAAATATTTCAAATGTGAGCTTACAAAATCGATATCAATGAAATCGTACTTCTCATCATGAAACTCAGTTAATATTTTTGGGTAAATATCAGTATCAAAAAACATTAGGTAATCTATTCCAAGCATTAATGCAGCAATAAGCACATAATTTCTAGAAGTTCCGTAAGCTACCATACCATATCGTTTATTGTATGGAGTTCCTAAGATTGTTTTTATCTCGTCTTTTGTTAAACCAAGTTTCAGTAGAAACGAATCTAGTATTGGTGCATTACCTCTTTTAACTGTGGTTACATGGCACTCCTGTTGTAATGTACGTAATACAGAAGGATCAATTTCATCTTCATAAGAAATTATTAAATGCTTCACTGTATGACCGTGTTCTTTGGCATTTTCAAGAAAAGTATTAATTGGTTCTAACTTCAATAAACTTCTGGTAATAATTCCAAACGCTTTACTATTTTTTTCCATAGCTAACCCTTTGTTTAACAAAAAACCTGAATAATGTGATTTTATTTATTGTCAAATTAAAATCAGTTTTTTGTTTACATCATATTTGAAATTTCGTTTCTATCTTTTTTAATTATGGATTTGGAATTGTTAGAGTTTTAATATTTGAAATTGGATGTGTACTCGTTTTCATGGTTAGATCTTAGTCATAAAAATATTGAATAGATTAAAGAAATAGGGCAAAAATTATGCAAGAAATTCCTAATAAAGTAAAACTAAAATTAAAGTTGATACCGGTTTCTCCCGGTGTTTACATCATGAAGAATACATCAGGAAATATTATCTATATTGGTAAGGCAAAAGTACTTCGGAATCGGGTACGATCATATTTTACGGGAACTCTCTCAGATCCCAAAACCATAGAAATGGTTAATAAAATTGCAGATCTGGAATATATTCTTACAAAAACAGAAAATCAAGCCTTAGAACTGGAAGCAAATTTAATTAAAAAGCATAGACCTAAATATAATATTCAGCTCAAAGATGATAGAAGTAAACCATTTATTAAAGTTACAATTAAGGAACCTTTTCCTCAAGTTTTTGTCACAAGAGAACTTAAGAAAGACGGCTCAAAATACTTTGGACCTTATACCGATACAAAAGCTCTTAGAAAAACAATGCGTATTCTGGAATGGATCTTCCCAATAAGAACATGTACAAGAAATATTCCGGAAGGAGAATCAGCATTCAAACGACCATGTATAAATTTCCAATTAGGAAAATGCTCTGCTCCGTGTGTTGGGTATATTAGCAGGGAAGAGTATAAGAAAAATGTAACAGCGTTAATCCAATTTATAAAAGGTAGAAATCAGGATGTTATTAGTGATCTTACGTTGCGAATGAAAGAATACTCTGCTAAACTCAATTTTGAGCAAGCGGCAAAATTTAGAGACAAAATTGGAAATATTCAAAAATTGAATAGATCTAAGAATATGTTTTTTACAGATGAAAAAAACAGGGATATTATTGGTGTTTATCAGGAAGGTAACAAGGCTGCGGTTGCTGTACTGAAGATACTTTCCGGTAAATTATTAAATAAAGAGATATATTCATTAAATAATACTGAAGGAACAACTTTAGCACAGATCATGGAAGCATTTTTGAAGCAGTATTATTCTTCTAAGTTAAAAGAGCTTCCGTTTCGAATATTTCTGCAAACAGAACCTGAAGATCTTGAAACTCTTAACAAATGGTTAAATAATAAATTAATAACTCCCAAGAAAGGTGATAATAAAGCGCTAATCACTATTGCACGAGAAAATGCTTTTAATTTTGTGGAAGAGGAAAAATTAAAATATCTTAGAAAAAGCAATCGAACTATTTTTCCGATAAAGGAACTAAAGGATAAACTCAATCTGAATAAGCTTCCCAGGAAAATGATCTGTATTGATATTTCTACGATACAAGGCACCGATACGGTTTCATCATTAGTGTTTTTTGAAAACGGTAAACCAAAGAAAAAAAACTACAGACATTTCATCATGAAAACAGTGAAAGGGCAGGATGATTTTGCTTCGATGGAAGAGACAATGAAACGTTATCTTATTAAGATCGAAGAAAACGAAAAACCAGATTTGATCGTAATTGATGGTGGAAAAGGTCAATTAAACAAATCATATAACATTCTAAAAAAAATGAAGGTAGAAGAAATTGAAATGATATCTTTAGCTAAACGTATAGAGGAAGTATTTTTGCCTGGCAGTAAAAGTTCGATCATTCTACCACGCAACTCTTCAGCGCTTCGTGTCCTTATTAAAATTCGTGATGAAGCTCACAGATTTGCGATAACGTTCCATAGAAAAAGAAGAAAAAAACGTACTTTGAAAAGTGAACTTGATAATATTATTGGAGTAGGAGATCTGACAAAATTTGCTTTACTAAAGAAATTTGAGTCAGTGGATAATATTAGAAATGCGTCAATAATAGAATTGATAAGTGTTAAGGGTATTGGAAAAAAATATGCCAGGATGATACTTGAATATTTATCTAAAAAATAATAATTTATTTGACACTTCTATCAACTCAAGATTTTTCAGATAATAATTATATGAGGTGTGTGATATAAATGAAGAAAATATTTATAATATTGATATTTACATTAATCCATTTTTTTGCTTATGCAACTGTTGTCGATAGTTTGAACATTGAGCTAAATGAACCCAATGTAGATAAAGGTGAAATTTATATTCAACTTTCTGCAGAGCATTTGAATATTTCTCCAGAAAAAAGTATTGAATATGCGAAATCTGCCCTTGAATATGCTAAATCTTCTGAAGCCAAAGTTGAATATTTAAATCAATTGGGTGTGGCATATGAGTATTCAGGAAAATATCATGATGCATTACTTGAATACAATAGTGCATTAAAACTGGCTGAATCAAGTTCTAATATGAAGGGGAAAGGTGTATCATTACTTAATATTGCTATTGCTAAAACGCAATTAGCAGAT
>JAUVKM010000233.1 GCA_030596265.1 Candidatus Cloacimonadota bacterium | reverse complement strand
TTAAAAAGGTTTTGACGATCAATTTTGTCAAATCTATTTTGTTTTTCTGCATAAATTGTAAAGCTGGAGCAAAAGAACCGCAACGGGAACCAATTAGTCTTATCTCTTTTCTAACCCAGAGAGATGGATTGATCTTGATATTTCCAGCATAAGTACTTTTTAATATAATAGTTCCCTTTGCGCGAACTATAAGGCTCGCATAATATAAAGCCGATTCATTACCGGTACATTCAATAACAACATCGAAAGAGTTATTCAGATCAATAGATTCATTTAATATCATTGTTTTGCAAAAATTTTGAGCAAGTTCCAGTTTTTTTTCATGTTTTCCGATCATAGTAAGATCACATGAAATTGTTGAAACAGCTCTGGCGATTAATTGTCCTAATTTTCCATCGCCAATGATAACCACTTTATCTTGTTTGGAAATCTTCACATTTTGCAGAATATTGAAAGCTGCAGCCAATGGTTCAGTGAAAACAGCTTCTTCATCACTGATCTCATCAGGAACGATAAGCAAGTTTTCTATTGGTAGAGTTACATATTCCGCAAAGACTCCATCCTTTCCATGAATTCCTAGTGCTTTTCTTTGCGGACAATGGTTCTGCATTCCTTTTTTGCAGAGTGAGCAAACTCCGCAGCCAATATTTATTTCTCCAACTACTCTTTTCCCGATAAGCCCCGATTGAGAACATTCTGTTACAATGCCAACAAATTCATGTCCTAAAATTCCGGTAAATGGAACATATCCATTCATTATCTCTTTATCTGTATTACATATTCCAGCTAAAGTTACTTTTATTAAAGCTTCATTTCTGGCAGGAACAGGAATGGAAATGTCTTTTCTTAATTCCAGTTTTTTATCAAAGTAAAGAGCTTTCATTTTGGTTATTTTTGAGTTGAAATTATCCATGTTATTTATGCCCATCTTTATCCATATAAAAATTATGCACAAAATTATCAATTACTTCAGGATTTAATCCTTGTGTTATTGAAATCCAATAATATTCATCTATCAATTTAGGATAAGAAATATGCTTTTTCTCTAAATATCTTAATAATTCATCCCATTTTATGTTAGTCTCTTTTAAGCTATCTCTAATATCTCGTAGTTCATTTTTAATTTTTAAAAGATACTTAAAATAACCATAACCGTTACCTTTAAATTGGAAATTTTCATATATAGGTGTGTCCCATGGAGCAAATAAATTTGGTCTTAATGCAAATAATGCTTTTGCGGTGCCAACTGGTCCAATCCGTACATTAATTTTTCGATCTCCTCGTTGACGTGTTGCTGCTTTTTGGTTTGATAAATTTTTGAAAGATTCGATTATTAATTTTTCATTTGCGACTAAATCATAATCAATTAAGCAATCACACCTATTTGGCATTTTTAATTTTGTTGACTGATACCAATCTTTGATACTCTTAATTGATACATCTTCATCTTCTTTTTTAAATTGTCTGCATCCCCAAGAACGAAGCCAGTTAATGAGAGCTTTTATATGTTCAGTTTTATTTAGATCTAAGTTCGGATATTGCTTTGACAATTCTAAATAACTTTCATCATAATCAGTCAATTGGTTGTATAAATAGCATGCAATTCTGAGGTGTAATAATTTCATAGAATTTATTATTTCTGTCCGTATTTGTTCAAATAAAAGTCACGCATAAAATCGATATCTGCTTGAGAGAGTTCTACCGCTCCTCCCAGAGAATTAGCATAAATTACAGCTTGAGCTGATTTCTCTACTATTTGAGCTATTTTATAAGCTTCATCCAAGTTGTCTGCCGCAGTGAGCAATCCATGATTTGCCATTATACATGCACTCTTATTACCAAGCGCAGTTACAGCGGATTGAGCTAGTTCTTTTGAACCGGGAAGGAAATATTTTGCAACTTCAACCTGCCCACCCACTATTTGGATCATATCTTCACACACTGCCGGGATCGGTTTTCTGGCAATTGCAAAAGCTGTGCAGCAAACACTATGTGTATGAACTATAGCATTTATGTTTTTCTTAGCTTTATAGATAGCAGAATGGAGAGGAAGCTCGATTGATGGTTTCTTGTTACCGTCAATAATATTTCCGGCAAGATCAACTACAACGATATCTTTGGCAGTTATGGTTTCATAGGCTACTCCTGATGGAGTGATTGCAAGATGATTTTCATCAATTCTTGCAGAAATATTTCCCCAAGTTCCCAGGTTAAATCCGGAAGCTGCGATCTTTTTCCCTAAATTGGCAATTTCATTTCTAATTTCTTCAAATAACATAAATTCCTCATTTTAATTTAAGAATATTTTCTTTAAATGGTTTATTGATTATTCCCTTTTCCGTAATAATGGCGGTGATATTTTCATATGGTGTCACATCAAAAGCGGGATTATAAACTTCAATATTATCAGGTGCAACCTGAACACCTCTAATATGCGTTACTTCTTTTGATGAACGTTCTTCGATCTCGATCTCATCACCTGTTTCAATATCAAAGTCAATTGTTGTAGTTGGAGCAACTATATAAAATGGAACGTTATAAGTTTTTGCGATAACAGAAAGCATGAATGTACCTATCTTATTTGCACTGTCACCATTTATAGCAATTCTGTCAGCTCCAACCAATATCAGATCGATTTTACCGTCACGGATCAATGTGGCTGCTGCATTATCGGCAATAAGTTTTGCTGGAATTCCCTCTTGAACAAGTTCCCAGGCAGTAAGTCTGGCACCCTGCAAACGTGGTCTGGTTTCATCTGCGTAAACGAATATTTCTTTTCCATCCTCAAATGCAGCACGAATAACCCCCAATGCTGTTCCATATTCCACTGTGGCAAGTGCTCCAGTATTGCAATGTGTGAGAATTGTAGCTTTTTGAGGAACCAATGAATTCCCCAATTGCCCCATCTTCTTGTTTGTCTTTACATCCTCATCAGCAATTCTATCAGCTTCTGTTCTCAATTTGTGCAAAATTTCTTCAGGAGTATTACTATCAATTAATAATAGTCTCATTCGCTTTATTGCCCACATTAGATTAACAGCAGTTGGGCGAGAGCTATTAATAATATCGCATGCATTTTGCATCTGTTCTAAGAATTGTTTTATTGGAAGCTCAATGAATTCGAGAGCGGCAAGAACAACCCCATAAGCTGCTGTTACGCCGATTGCAGGAGCACCTCTAACCACCATATCGGCAATTGCAAACTCAACATCTTTATAATTCTCACAAATGAATTTTTCATATTTTTGTGGTAATGCTCTCTGATCGATCAAAAATAATTTATTATTTTTGAATTCTAATGAGCGAATCGGATATTTCATAATTTCCCTCTAACTTTTTTGCTTCCAAAAGTAGTAGATTTAACATTGATTTTAATGTCAAATAAATAATTAGAACCATTATTGCAAAATTATAAAATAGGAGAAAAGATAAGAGATTAAATAAGTTTTTACTTTCTAATCTACTTCCTTATAATAACTTGGAAAGTGTTGCTGACAAGAAACTTGACAGTAAGGTAACAAAATTATTTTTAGAAATAAAAATATAAAATGACATTACTTAACTAAAGATGTATTAGTCATTTATAAAAAATGGAGGTCGTTAATGGTACCAACAATTTGGTATGTTGCACCCTTAGGAGCGATTACCGCTTTAATTTTTGCTTATATTTTTTATCTTGGAGTAAAAAAAGAAGATCCCGGTAATGAAACAATGCAGACAATTGCCAAGCATGTGAGGGATGGTTCATTTGCTTACTTGAAACAACAATATAAAGGCGTAGGAATTTTCTTTCTCGTAGCCTTTATAATCTTCAATATTATGGCTTGGGTACTAAAAGTTCTTCATCCATTGATTCCCTGGGCAT
>JAUVKM010000295.1 GCA_030596265.1 Candidatus Cloacimonadota bacterium | reverse complement strand
CTGATGAAATGCAAGTTGGATATCATAGTGTGGTTTGGAACGGAAAAAATGATTCAGGTAAAAGTGTGTCCAGCGGGATATATTTTTCTTGGTTTGATACAAAAAATGAAAATGGTGATTATACAAGTGTGAAAAAAATGATCCTTTTAAAGTAGGAGAACGATGAAACAATTAATTACGGTCTTATTAATATTGCTTATCGCGGGACTTTCAGCACAAGTTGTGCTGGATCCACGATATCATACTTATGAGGAAATACTTCAGGAAATCAACGATCTACAGGCAAATCATCCCGATATTGTAATGGTACAGCAAATTGGAACCACTCTTGGTGCAGTTCCGTATCAAGATCCAATTCCTATCTATGCAGTAAAGATTTCTAACAACGTTACTGTTGATGAAGATGAACCGGCAGTGATGTATGCAGGACAGTGTCATGCAGAAGAAGTGCTTGGCGTTGAGATCACAATGTACATGATCCATGATATTGTAGAAAATAGAATGATCGATCCGTACAACTTTTGGCTGGATGAATTGGAAATGTGGTTTGTTCCAACTTATAATCCGGAAGGTTTGCAGGTCGTGATGGATGGTTGGGATATAACTTACCGAAAGAATAAAAGAGATTATGAAGAAAATGGTGTATTCGATTATGAAGTTGGAGCCGGTGGAGACATAGATGGTGTTGATACTAATAGAAATTATGGCTTCAACTGGATACAAGGTGATGTATGGGGGGTAGGTGGTCCTGAGGAATGGAATGACTATTATCGCGGACCTGGTCCGTTTTCTGAAGGTGGAACACAAGCAATACGAAGTCTTGCAGAAGAGCAGCACTTCATATATTCTATTAATTGGCATTCTTCAAGAACCGGTAATTTTTCACAAAAAGTGTATTATCCATCCAATTGGGCAGGTTTAAAGCCAACTCCTGATCTTGGTTTGAGCCAGACTATTGGGGAAACAGTTGCCGGATTAATCATGAAAGAAGATAATTCTGCTCCATATGAGCCTTATGCATCTTCAGCAAGAAAGGGAAATGCTCATGACTGGTTCTATAAAGCGCATGGAACTATTCAGCTTCTAATTGAATGCGGAACGCGAAATCTTCAACCTAACAATGACCCACCTTTATATTTGGTAGATGATACCTGTGAAAGATGTAGTATTGGAGCATATTGGCTTCTGGATAGATCTCTTGGATATAATGCTCCCGGAGCTATGCTTACCGGGCATATTACTGATGCGAATTCAGGTGATCCATTAGTTGCGGAAGTTATCATCGAAGAAGCTGATGCATCCTATTTTGATCCTCGAAATTCCGATGAACTTTATGGTCGTTACTGGCGTCCATTGCAAGCCGGAACATATACAATGAGAGTTGTAAAAGAAGGATATGAAGAACAACTGGTAGAAAGCATTACTGTGAATAACTCATTATGGAAAGTTGAAGATGTTCAACTTACATCAATCTCAGAAGTTATCGTGAGTGGTACTGTAAATTTAGATGGGAATCCCATTGATGCGACAATTATCGTGGATAATGGAGAATATTTCCCTGCAGATACAATTGAAGTTGTAAATGGAGATTTTACTTTTTCAAATTATGAAGGTGAGCATCAGTTAACTGTTTTTGCTGAAGGATGTGTACCTTTAACTCAATTGGTAGATCTACCTGCTGGGACATATGATCTCGATATAAATTTACTTGAGGAAGTTGAAGTATTTGTAGAAGATTGGGAAGATGATCTTTCCGGCTGGGCGATTACAGGAAACTGGGCAATAACTGAAAGTTCCATTATAGGAGATTATTCAGTAACAGATAGCCCTGATGAATTTTACGAAAATGGATCTACTGCAACTTTAACAACAACAAATCCAATTAATATGGATAGTGTAAGTACTGATGTATGTCTTACCTTCTGGCATAAATATTATGTAGAACACGATTTTGACCATTGCATTGTAGAATATTCATTTAATGGTTCAGATTGGATAGAGTTAGCTCAATTTTCCGGTGTCAGTGACGACTGGGTTCAGGAGTTCATTTTTGTTCCGGAACTTGTTGACCATTATGTCTATCTTCGCTTTAAAATAGTTGCTGATAATGTATTGGATGACCCAGGTTGGTGGATTGATGATGTAAAAATAATTGCCTCAACAGGTGCTTATATTGATAACGATATACCTGTTTATAGTTCTGAGCTTATTGGTAACTATCCAAATCCGTTTAACCCTGAAACAGTGATCTCTTTTTCGGTACTTGAGAGTTCTGTAAATACTGAGATCTCAATATTCAATATAAAGGGACAGAAAGTGAGAACGCTAGTCAATGCAAAATTATCTTCTGGCTTTCATACACTTGGCTGGGATGGTAAAAATGATGTGGGAAGATCAGTTACATCTGGTATTTATTTCTACAAAATGCAGAATGCAGATTATTCCAAAACCAGGAAGATGATTCTTCTAAAATAAATATTTTTCTAATAAATCAAATCAGAGCACCGTAACCGGTGCTCTTTTTTATTTATCAAAATATAACAAATAGGACTAAAGCTGGAATAATTATTGCATTAATAATGTAAGTTAAAATATATTAAGGAAGGTTTAAATTTATTATGA
>JAUVKM010000297.1 GCA_030596265.1 Candidatus Cloacimonadota bacterium | reverse complement strand
TTAAAAATAGCTGCAATTGTTTTACCATTAACCGGTGAGAGCAAATATAATTTACCATTATCAAGATGAAAATTTGCAACATCTCGGCTGAATGAAAAATCGTTTACTTCTGCTACTTTATCACTTAATGTCGAAAGATTTTCAAGCTCTTCGTATATCTTTTGTACATCATTTGCAAACAGAGTTGAAATCCCAAAGATTATAATAATTGTAACCATCAAATTGAGAAACTTCATTTCCTAATCTCCTTATTTATTGATCATATAAATAGATCTTGTAAAAAACCGTTTCTTCTTGTATCGGCGCGCCATTCGAAGCTTTCGAGCAAAGCAAGAAAGCGAAGAATGGTGGGTGATACGGGATTCGAACCTGTGACCTCTACGATGTCAACGTAGCACTCTAACCAACTGAGCTAATCACCCACATGATGTTTAAGAAATTTATCTTTATTTTTTAGTCAAGTTTTGGAGAATTTAACCACGGGTAGGCACGATAATTTAGTATTAACCATCTTAGATTAAACATCGGGAAATTGAAGAAATTTTATATGATAGTCTTATAGATTATTTTTTCTGGATCAATTTCTATATTCTCTGTTATACCATTTGCATTCTTTGCATTAACCGAGATAGCAATTTGAAAAGTTTTGTTTTCAGATTTCTCAATCGACATTCTAATCCAAAATTTGTGTGTGTCATTATTATTCCAAAATGGAAGATTACTATTTGATATGTAAATAGAATCACCAGTATCAAGCATCTTCATATCTTGTGTAGAATTATATAAATTTGTATTAAAATTCTTTAAATCATACATTTCCTTCCGTTTGTAGGGATGTTTTATACAAGATGGTAATTTGAATGTAAGTGTAGGTTGTTCAAGGGTAAATCCTGATTTATTCGTAATTTTAAAGAAAATTTGATGTGATGTAACAGGATCTGGATAATTAGTGTATGCTTCAAGTAATATATCACTAAAATCTTTTTTGTAATACTTCCCCTTTTGTTCATTTGCATATACAATATTATTTATCTTAATTTTCTGTTTAGGTTTATCTGAAGCATGAAGAGCAATAATTGCTACAAAAAAAGCGATGAATATACTTGATATTTGTATGCTATATGTCATTTTTGGATGATTAGAAAAGTCACATAAAAGAAGTAATAACCATAAAAGTATTAATAGAAACAGAACTATTAAATAACCTTTTCTCATAATACACCCCTTAATCATACTCCAATCTCAGTTCTTTATCCACTAAAGTAGATTGAATAATATCCTGCCACATATCAGATTTCCAGGTTCCCAACTTCTCATGCACTAAGAAATATTTCTGCGGGATGGGATGAGTTCCAAATACAACTTCCAAACCATATTTGGTTTCGATAAAATTAGTGAAATCTTTAATATATGGGCAAGGAGGATACCCTACGATGAGTCCCGTTGCCAGATGGATTTTAGTTACTTTGTTTTTCATCATTTCATCTACAGCATATTCAATGTTTCCACCCGGGCATCCGTCACATGTTGTATAGCCAACAAGTTCTACATCCATATCTTTGTAACGGGCAAAAGCACCTTCTTTTTTTTGTAGAGATCGGAAGCATTTTCCTCCGGCACAGCGACGATAACGATCACAAATAATGATACCAATTTTTTCCTGCATATTATTCCTCTACTATATCAAACACACTCATTTGTGCTTTAGTTGGCTTTATATTAAAATGTTTATATGTTTTCATTGTTGCCTTCCTACCTTGAGATGTTCTATCTAAAAATCCTTGTTGGATAAGATATGGTTCATAAATTTCTTCCACAGTTCCGGAATCTTCTCCCAAAGCAACAGCCAGAGTTTTCAGTCCTACAGGTCCACCATTATAATTTTCTATTAATAATTTTAAAAGGCGTTTATCCATATCATCCAGTCCGGCAAAATCAACATCCAACATCTTAAGAGCTTTTATTGCTATCTCTTGTGTGATAATTCCATCACCTCTTATTTGAGCATAATCGCGAACACGGCGCAGGAGACGGTTTGCTACTCGTGGTGTTCCTCGACTGCGACGAGCCATCTCTTTTGTGCCGGCATCATCCAGAGGAATATTCAATAACCCGGCAGATCGTTTAATTATGTGTTCAATACTTTTTACATCGTAATAATCCAAACGCAATGTTAAACCGAAACGAGCCCGCAGGGGAGAGGTTAATAATCCTGCCCGAGTAGTTGCGCCAATAAGTGTGAATGGTTCAATATCGATTGAAAGTGAACGCGCCGCCGGACCGCTATCTATAATGATCTCCATTTCAAAATCTTCAATGGCAGGATACATATATTCTTCTACCACATGATTCAACCGGTGAATTTCATCAATGAAGAAGACATCATTTCTTTGTAGATTGGTCAATATCCCTGCCAGGTCGGGAGCTTTTTCTAAAACCGGACCAGAACTCACCTTAACTTCCACACCAAGTTCATTTGAAATGATATGTGCGAGGGTGGTTTTCCCAAGCCCTGGAGGACCATAAAACAGAATATGATCGAGTGGTTCTTTGCGCAATTTAGCTGCTTGTATGGAAATATCTAATATCTCTTTTATTTT
>JAUVKM010000105.1 GCA_030596265.1 Candidatus Cloacimonadota bacterium | reverse complement strand
GTTTTGTTTTGTGCAATGAACCGTAGGCAAGTGGCAATGATGCGTGACATAGTGAAAGATATTGATCCAGAAGCTTTCGTCCTGCTAACCGATGTTAATGATGTAATGGGTTACGGTTTTCGAAGCAGAAATATAGATCTATCCGATAAAGGTTCTTCATAATTATAATATCTGTTTCTATAATATATTTATTAAAAATTCCGTGAATAAAATTTTTTATTTTATTCACGGTTTTATTTTTTTAACATTAAAGTATAATATTAATGTTGACATTTATGTCACTATTTAATTTTTAAAATTAGATGATAATTTATTTTGAAGAGGGGTACAAAATATATGCATTCTATTTTAATCGTTGAAGACAATTATGATACTCAATTACTTATTTCCAGCATATTAAGAGAAAATGGTTATCAAACATTTCTAGTTTCAGATGGCAAGGAAGTAATAAGTAGATTCATATCATATAAGCCCGACATTGTACTATTAGATATTCAACTTCCAGGTAAAGATGGCATCTCAATATTAAAAAAGATAAAGGAAATTGATCAAAACACACTTGTTATAATGATATCCGGGACAAGAGGAATAAAAAATATTGTAGAGACTATTAAATTAGGGGCATACGATTATGTAAGAAAACCATTTGATCAAGATGAGCTTCTAATATCCATTAAAAGAGCCTTGAAAACGAGGGAGCTAAATCAGCAGATCACTGATCTAAAGAAAAAATTATACTTTAAAAAGAATAAAATAGTAATTGGAAATAGCCCTCAAATAAAAAGAATATTGAATCAAATTGATTTAATTGCTCCTACAAATATGAGTGTAATAATTCAAGGGAAAAGTGGAACTGGAAAAGAGGTCTTTGCGCATCTAATACATAAAAAGAGCATGCAGGGAAAGAGACCATTTGTTGCCTTAGATTGCGGTGCAATTCCTGACACACTTGTAGAAAGTGAATTATTTGGATACGAAAAAGGAGCATTTACGGGTGCGTTATCTTCAAAAGCAGGAAAATTTGAAGAAGCCAACGGAGGGACATTACTTTTAGATGAGATCACTAATATGCCCATCCAAGGTCAAGCAAAGCTATTGCGCGTTTTAGAAGAAAAGCAAACAACAAGAATCGGTGGTATTAAACCACGTGATATTGACATCAGAGTTATAGCAACTTCCAATAAAGATTTTTTGTTGGAGATCAAGCAGGGAAATTTCAGAGAAGATTTGTATCATCGTCTAAATGAATTTCAGATATTTCTTCCTTCTCTTTCCGAAAGAAAAGATGACATTCCTCTTTTCGCACAAGAATTCTTACTTAACGCTAATTCAAAATATAATAAAAATATCTCGGGATTTAGTTCTGAAGCGATGCAACTCTTGTTGGATTATCATTGGTCAGGAAATGTTCGTGAATTAAAAAATGTCATTAATCGAGCTGTTATCACAACAGACAGTAACGTGATCCAACCTGAACAATTATCAATTCAGTTACAAAATGATATTCCCAATAATTTGATACAACCACAAATTAATAATTTTAATTCTTTAAAAACAATGTTGCAAGAATATGAATCAAACATAATTCAAAGTGCCATTAATATGACAAATGGGAATAAAACTAAAGCCGCAAAATTACTTGATGTTAATATCCGGACTTTACATAGAAAAATGAATTAATAAAAAATCCGCATGGTATATTTAAGGCGGACATATTTGTCTCTATGTGTCGTTTATGCCCCTTTTTATAAATAGTATTGTTCACTCTGTATTAAACACTTCCTATCTACTTAACACCTTGTATATCTACATGTTATACCATTAATTTATTGATATTTATAGCAATTTTTTTTAATGGCATGATTGTTGCATCTTATCCGATCGAATAAAAAATATGGAGGATAAGATGAAAAAACTTTATTGGATCGTAATATTAGTAATTCTTTCAAGTACCCTTTTTTCACAACAAATTGAATATGCCTATCCTAGAAAAAGTTATCTTAAAGAATTAACAGAACCTAGTAGAACATTTAGAGAAGATGCACCGGAAATAATTGCATCAGGAAGAGTGAACTATATTATAGGGGAACCACCCGTAATTGTGGCGCCCAATATTACTCTATCAAATTTCACAGAAAATATTGAGGGAATGAAGATTTACTTCACAAATAATTTTATAATTAATCAGGATGTATTGGAGCTCTCTACTAGTTTTCCTGGAGTAAGCGAAAACTACAATCAATCTACTGGTATACTTATACTCGAAGGTTCGAGGCCGGCTTCTTACTGGCAGGAAGTTTGCAGACATGTACAATATAGAAATAGCAGTTCCACTCCAACTGAGGAAGTACGGGATGTAACATTCACTATTATTTCAGCTATTTTTATCCCCTCTACAGGGCATTATTATGAATTTGTTACAGATTATGGTATCTCCTGGTCAGATTCAAGAGCAATTGCTGATTCATCTATCTATTTTGGTCTGCAAGGCTATCTTGCCACCATTTTATCTCCTGAAGAAAACTTTTTTATAACAACAGAATTGGGAGGCGTAGGGTGGATCGGTGGAAGTGATGCCGAAGAACATGATCATTGGAAATGGGTATGCGGTCCTGAAGAAGGAACCGAATTCTGGGAAGGACTATATACAGGACACCCAACTAATCCCGGCTACGCTGTAAATAACTTATATACCAATTGGAATTACCAGGAACCTAATCAGTTTTATGGAGATGATGATCCGGATATGTGGGAAGATTACCTTCATATGATCTTTAATCCCTCCGTTGGACCTGTAGGTAGTTGGAATGACCTTCCTGATGCTGGTTCAACAGGTAATTTTACTCCGCATGGTTATGTAGTTGAATATGGAGGTATGCCCGGAGATCCGGAGCTGAACCTTTACGGAACAGTTCAGGTTACAGTTACAGATTTGCATGTCACGGAGATCCTTCCCTCTCCCGGAGGTGATATTACCATTAATGAAACTGAAAGTATCAACTTCTCTATTGATGCTTATGATCCCGGTGGAAACCCACTTACCTACAGTTGGCAAGTAGATAGTGTAGAAGTATCTACAACCGATTCTTATGTTTTTACTACAGATTATACTTCTGCCGGTTTATATGATATAACTCTGCATGTTTCAGATGGAACAGTTAGCCAATTAAATTATATATGGAACGTAACAGTTTTAGATGTCGATGTAAATATAATAGTTAATGATATTCAACCCGCTCCTGGGGATGTAACCATCAATGAGGCAGAAACGATAAATTTCTTCATTGATGCATACGACCCGGATGGTAATCCGTTGGAATATAGCTGGAAATTAGATGGAACAGAAGTTTCAATCGTTAGTTCCTATGATTTCATAACAGACTATACATCAGAAGGAACCTATGTAATGACCCTGGACGTTACGGATAATTTTGGATCAGACAATTCACTTGCATATTTGTGGAACGTAACAGTTTTAGATGTAGATCAACCAATTGTAGTAAATGATATTCAACCTCCTCCGGGAAATATTACTATAAATGAATTGGAAATTATTAACTTCTTAATAGATGCTTATGACCCCGATGGAAACCCACTAGAATACAGTTGGAAACTTGATGGTGTTGAAGTTTCAATAACAGATTCCTATGATTTCATTACAGATTATAACTCAGCAGGAACTTATGTGATGATCCTGGATGTTACTGATAATTACGGCGCGGATAGTACAATTAATTACATATGGAACATTACAGTGAACGACGTTGATCGACCAATCATAGTTACTGATATTCAACCTCCCCCGGGAAATATTACTATAAATGAATTGGAAACTATTAACTTCTTAATTGATGCCTATGATCCGGATGGAAATCCATTGGAGTACAGTTGGAAACTTGATGGAACTGAAATTTCCATTACAGATACTTATGATTTCACTACAAATTATACATCATCAGGAATTTATATTGTAACATTGGATGTAACTGATAACTTTGGAGCAGATAATACACTTGTATATTTGTGGAATGTTACGGTTATTGATATTGATCAGCCGATCGTGGTAAATGAATTGCTTCCATCGCCCGGCAGTTACACAATTAATGAAACCGAAAGTATAAACTTCTCTATCGATGCTTACGACCCTGATGGGAATCCACTTGAATATAGCTGGAAATTGGATGGAACAGAAGTTTCAACTGTAAACACATATGATTACATAACAGATTACAATTCTGCAGGTGTTCACGTTATAACTCTAGATGTAACTGATAACTTTGGGTCAGATAATACACTTGTATATCTGTGGGATATAACGGTTATTGATATTGATCAATATATCGTAGTAAATGATATCCTCCCAGCACCCGGCAGTTACACAATTAACGAAACGGAAAGTATAAACTTCTCTATCGATGCATACGACCCGGATGGGAATCCGCTGGAATACAGTTGGAAATTAGATGGAACAGAAGTTTCTACCATTAATTCTTATGATTTTATTACGGATTATACATCAGCCGGAACTTATGTGATAAGATTGGATGTAACAGATAACTTCCAAGCTGATAATTCACTTGCATATTTGTGGGACATAACAGTTCTAGATGTAGATCAAGCCATAGTTGTTACTGATATCCAACCTCCCCCGGGAAACATAACTATAAATGAATTGGAAACTATCAACTTCTTAATTGACGCTTATGATCCAGATGGGAACCCTCTGGAGTACAGTTGGAAATTGGATGGTGTTGAAGTTTCAATAACAGATTCCTATGATTTCACTACAAACTATAACTCAGCAGGAACTTATGTGGTTGATTTGGTAGTTACCGATAATTACGTTTCCGATAATACAATTAATTACACCTGGGATGTAACAGTAAACGATGTAGACAGACCAATCGTGGTAAATGAATTGCTTCCGGCACCTGGCAGTTACACGATTAACGAAACCGAAAGTATCAACTTCTCTATCGATGCTTACGACCCTGATGGGAATCCGCTGGAATACAGTTGGAAATTGGACGGAACAGAAGTTTCAACAATTAATACTTACAATTATATAAGCGATTATAACTCTGCAGGTGAGCACATAATAACCCTTGATGTAACTGATAACTTTGGAGCAGATAATACACTTATATATTTGTGGAATGTTACGGTTATTGATATTGATCAGCCGATCGTGGTAGATGAATTGCTTCCAGCACCCGGCAGTTACACAATTAACGAAACGGAAAGTATAAACTTCTCTATCGACGCTTACGACCCTGATGGAAATCCGCTGGAATACAGTTGGAAATTGGATGGAACAGAAGTTTCAACAATTAATACTTACAATTATATAAGCGATTATAACTCTGCAGGTGAGCACATAATAACTCTTGATGTAACTGATAACTTCCAATCTGATAATACACTTTCCTATCTTTGGAACGTAACGGTTATTGATGTGGATCAGCCGATAGTTGTAAATGATATTCAACCCTTTCCTGGGAATGTAACTATCAACGAAGCAGAAACTGTAAATTTCTTCATTGATGCATATGACCCGGACGGTAATCCACTGGAATATAGCTGGGAATTAGATGGTATAGAAGTATCTATTACTGATTCCTATGATTTTATTACTGATTATAATTCAGCCGGAACTTACATAGTAACCCTGGATGTTACAGATAACTACTCTGATAATTCCATAAGTTATACTTGGAATGTTACAGTTAATGATGTTGATCAATCTATTGTTGTGAATGAGATCCTACCATCAGCTGGAGGAGACATCACAATAGATGAATTAGAATCTATTGCATTCTCAATTGATGCTTACGACCCGGATGGTAATCCACTGGAATATAGCTGGAAATTAGATGGGACAGAAGTTTCCACAACTGATTCTTACAATTTTACAACAAATTATACATCTGCTGGATCTTATACTGTAATCCTGGATATTACTGATAATTATTCTGATAATTCCATAAACTTTACATGGGATGTAACAGTTACCGATGTTGATCAATATATTGTTGTTATCGATCTGATCCCGGCACCAGGACCTATCACAATATATGAATTAGAGTCTATTGCATTCTCAATCGATGCTTACGATCCTGATGGAGATCCGCTTTCCTACACTTGGTATCTCGATGATGAAATTGTTTCTAACCAGGAATATTATCAATACGTTTCTAATTATAATTCAGCTGGTTTACGTACAATCATGTTAGAAGTAACTGATAATTTTGGAAGCGACAATACACTTAATTTTAATTGGGATGTCACAGTTATCGATGTTGATAGACCTATAATTGTTGTTGAACTTACTCCCGAACCGGGATTGATAATAATGAATGAAGGTGAAACAACTGATTTTAATATAGATGCATATGATCCGGATGGAAACGATCTAGAATACAGTTGGCAATTGGATGGGACAATAGTTTCCTCAAATGCCGATTATGCGTTTACCACAGATTACAATTCTGCCGGCTCGTATATTTTAACTCTTAATGTTACTGATAATTTCGTTTCAGATAATTTACTTAACTTTATCTGGGATATTGATGTAATAGATATTGACCAGGAAATCATTGTAAATGAGATATTACCTGAACCTGGTAACATTTTTATTCAGGAAGGTGAAACAATTGATTTTAGTATAGATGCATATGACCCGGATGGAAACACACTTGAATACAATTGGGTATTGGATGGAACAACTGTATCCACAACCGAATTCTTTGAATTCATAACCAATATGAGTTCTGCAGGAACTTATTATATGGAACTATTTATTACTGATAACTACTCAGACAGTTCTATCCAATTTGATTGGAACATTACGGTTCTGGATGCCGGTTCAAACATAATTGTAACTAATGTTGATCCTGCACCGGGTGGTGTTGAACTATTTGAAAACGATGAGATCAATTTCATTATAGAGGCTTATGCCTTTAATGGTGATGATCTAACTTATAGCTGGCAATTAGACGGCACTTTAGTCTCTACAACAAATACATATCTTTTCACCACAGATTTTAATTCAGCCGGAGATTATGTCCT